>JACQUI010000173.1 GCA_016210395.1 Chloroflexota bacterium
GCCGTGACCACCGGCGTCTGACCCGTCCGGACGCACTCCACAAAGCTGCGGAGCTCTGCGTACAGCGGCTCGACCATGGGGACGTAGACCTGCTCCACCACGCCCTGCTGGCGGTACGTCACCTTTTCTCGTTCGGCTCGGTAGTCGGAGATGGCCTCCCGGTGCACCACCACGGTGCGAGCGAGAAGGTCTGCCTGCACTACGCCGTCCTGGCAAATGGCGGTAATCTCGCGGACCTTCTGCTGGCTGATCTTGCTGGCGGTGAGGTTGGCCATGACTCCACTGGCGAAGAGGAGCTGCGCGGAAGCGTGGTCAAGGTTCGGGACCTTTGCCTGGATGCCTGTGCTCTGCACGTGGACAACCTCGCTGCAAGCCAGTTTCAAGACAATGTCCAGGTCGTGCACCATGAGGTCGAGGACAGCGCTGGTGTCTGCTGCGCGCTCTACGTAGGGGCTCAGGCGGCGCGCCTCAATGGCCAGCAGCTTTTCCTTGACCAGGACGTTTGCCATCTCCCCGAAAGTGGGGTTGAATCGCTCGATGTGACCGACTTGCAAGACGACGCCGCGACGCTGGGCGGCGTCAGCCAACTCCCTTGCCTGCGCGGAAGTCGAAGCCATAGGCTTCTCCAACAGTACGTGCACGCCCTTGCCGATGCATTCCAGGCCGATGGAGTGGTGCAGCCCCGTGGGCGCGGCAATGGTCACTGCTTCTACCTGCCCAATGAGTTGGCGGTAGTCCTGGTAGGGGCGGGCGCCGTACTGGCCGGCGATGGATGCCCCCAGCTCTGCATTGGCGTCGGCCACGCCGACAAGCCTGACGCCGGGCAACGACGCCATGATACGCGCGTGGTGCTGCCCCATGCTGCCTGCGCCAATGACGCCGACGGAAACTGTGCGATAGTCCTGGTTCACGTGCGAGCCTCGACGCTCGTCCCCAGCCAGCGTGCTACCTGGTCGGGCTCTTGGCCCTGTATCCACAGGGAATGCCACATGGCAAGGTTGAGGAGCATCCAGATGTGATAGCCGGTGGTCGTGTCGCCGTCCCTGTTGCGGCGGCACAGGTCAAGCAGCGGCTGCCAGTCCATGAGATCCCGAAGGCCCTGGTCCTGTTGCACTAGCGAGACGGCTGCATCGACCAGCGGCGCCTGGACCATATTGCTCGCGCTGCCGCAGAAGCCTGCCTTGCTCCGGTGTATCACCCAGTCGGGGACGATGCCTCTGGCCGCCTTCTTCAGGATGTACTTGGTCTGCCCGTCCTTGAACTTCAGCCTGGGCGGAATGGACAGGGCAAATCGCACCAGCTCGTGGTCGAGGTACGGCACCCGCGCCTCGATGGAGTTGGCCATGGTCATCTTGTCCACCCGCATCAGCAGCAGCTCAGGCAGGCGGTGCTTCAGCTCCAGGTAGGTCATCCTGTCCAGCAGGCCGCCTTTGCCGCCGGTGGCTTCCCGCGCCTTGTACGTGTCGTTCAGCCACGCAAGAGCCAGGTCGTTGCTGCCGTGGCCGTTGAGCATCGCCTCTTTTGTCGTTTCGGGCAGGCTGTCCACGCCTCCCCAGAAGAGGGGCGCGCCCTTTGCGGCGCGTTGAAGGTACAGGGCGCGTCCCCGGCTGAGCAGGCGCGCGCCCAGGGCAGCTACAGGCGTCTTCACCACGCCCGGCAGTGCGGAGAAAGCGGCGTAGTACGGCCCCAGCGCCATCTGGCGGGTGTAGTCGCGGTAGCCGCAGAAGAGCTCGTCGCTGCCCTCTCCTACCTGTACGACTATGACGCCGTTGTCCCTGGCCAGCTTGGCCAGGTGGTACAGGGGCACGCACACAGGGTCGGCCAGAGGCTCGTCCTGGTGCCAGGCCATCCGGGGCAACAAGTCAACGAAGTCCCGCGGCGTGATGATGACCTCGTGGTGGTTGGCGCAAAAATGGTCTGCAACGGCCCTGGCCTGCTGGCGCTCGTCGGAACGGGCGTCATCCTGGACAGCGACCGAGAAGGTGTCCACCGGCCTGTCCATCATCTGTGACATGAGGGCCACGTTGAAGCTGGAGTCCAGTCCGCCGCTGAGGAAGACCCCGAAGGGCACGTCGCTCATCATCCGTCGCTGGATGGACTGGGTGAAGAGCCGCCGCACCTCCTGGACGCACTCCTCTTCGGAGAGGGAAGTGTAGCCGTCCGCGGGGAAGACGGCGTCCCAGTACTGTTCCAGCGTAGTCGCACCGTCCTCCTGCACAATGAGGCGGTGGCCTGCGGGGAGCTTGGAGATGCCTTTGAACAGCGTCTTCGGGGCGGGCGCAGCCCCAAAGCTCAGGTATAGAGACAACGCCTCCATGTCCACCTGTCTCGGGACTCCCGGATAGGCCAGGATCGCCTTGATCTCGGAGGCGAAGAGCAGGCGGCCATCGAGGACCGTGTAGTACAGGGGCTTGATGCCGATGCGGTCTCGCGCCAGGAGGAGCCGGCGCTTCTTCTGGTCCCAGATGGCGAAGGCGAACATGCCGATCAGGCTGTCCACACAGTCCTCGCCCTGCTCCTCGTACAGGTGCAAGATCGTCTCGGTGTCGCTGCGGGTCTTGTAGCGGTGGCCCTTGGTTTCGAGTCCAGGCCGCAGCGTGGCATGGTTATAGATTTCGCCGTTGAAGACGATCCAGCAGGAGCCTTCCTCGTTGGCCATGGGCTGGTGGCCGCCCGCCAGGTCAACGATGCTGAGCCGCCGGAAGCCGAGGCCCACGTTGTGGTCGGGGTTGACGTACACGCCGCTGTCGTCCGGGCCCCGGTGGGTCATGGCGTCCGCCATGGCCCGGAGCGTGCCCGGCGCAACCTGGCCCCGTCGCTGGAAGTCAATTATGCCGCAGATGCCGCACATGATGATAAGTAGGACGGCCTATTTTTCGAGGTAGACGTAGAGATACCACCCGAATCTACGGTTCAGTCGGCTGATGATGCTTGCTATCATCCTCCTGACGACGTTTTTCTTTGTCTTGAACGGTTGGTATGGAGACCCAGACGTTGCGAATCCCATTACCTTGAATTGATGGAATAGCCGAGCTACTTGCTTTCGAGTGAAGACGCGAGACAAGGGATTCTCCACGCCGCCAAAGTCTGTCCCCGCGTTGATGATGTCTGCGGTCCGTGGCCACCGGGAAGGCACGCATTTGGACAGGCCTGGCTTTCTCTTGATGACTTGCCGGCGAATGGCCGTGGGCATAAGGTAGAGCAGCGTCATGATGGTCCGAAGCCTGAACTGGAACTGAAACCAGTAGACCCAGGACGTCTTGTTGTAGATCATGATGCTCGCGTGTCCTGTCGGCCTGAGTACACGGTACATTTCTGCCGCCACTTTTCCCATGTCAGGTATGTGGTGTATGACTCCGGAAGAGTGAAGATATCCGAACGATTCATCTTGAAAGGGAAGGCGTTGCGCGTCTGCAAGGAGGAAGTTGGCGTGCAGGCCTCTTATGTCGAATCTTGAGGTTGCCAGTTCCAAACCTTTGCTTGTTAGGTCTATCGCAGTCAGCTTGGCGCCATGCCGAACCAGTTCCTGCGCGTTGTAGCCCTGCCCGCAACCGATATCTAGGGTAGCAACGTCCCTGGCGAGGTACATACGGTAGAGTTCAGCTATGCGGGGAGAGAGGATTTTCGTTTGCCTGTCACGTTCCTCAAGGAAAGCGAGAGGGTCGCTGTGCAGGTAGCCGAGCTCTCCCCACCCTGCAGGGAACTTCTCCCAGTATTCCTTCACTGAAGCGGTGCCAGGTTTGTCATTCATGGCCGGTTTGTACAGGTGTGTCCACTGACCAGTCAGCTTACGCGCATGAAAGGTCAGAAGATGCGGTCCGCCGTCTTTCGTATCCCGCCCCCATTTCTAGGTTCATCAAGCCTTGTCTGGTAGGAAGGCCGGTATTCTCGATTTGCCTAAGGAGTTCTGCCTTTCGGACCATCGTGGCCACCGCGAGTGCGGGGTTGAGCAGCAACTCCTTGACGTTGTAGCCAGCGTTGTCGACCACAGTTGGGAGGAAAAAGCTTGCGATCAGTCGGCGGCCGGCAGAATCAAGGTGCATGGTCATGATCTCGCAAGAGCGAGTCTGCAGCGGAACGAGGGTCATTGTGCCCCATGTCCGGAAGGTTCGCAATCTCTCTAATCTGGGCAATCCGGATGCGCTTGGCCTTCCCCCACTGAGCTGGCTTGATCATCCAGGCGACGGATCCGATGATAGCGCCGCCCAGGTAAAAGACGGCGAAAACAAGCAGCGAAAAGCCAAGGGCAGCTTCTGCCGAAACGCCAGAGCTTCCAAGGTAGGCAACCACTGCCGCCTCTCTTGTACCCAGTCCTGAAATAGAGACTGGAAGGAGCGTTACCAGGCTTCCCAGCGCCACGGCAAAGCTGATCACCGGAAGTGAGGCGTCAAGGTTCAGCGAAAGGGCGAGAAGAAAGGTCTGGACGTAAAAAATCGTGTAGGCCACAATCGTGAACAGCAGTGCCACCAAAATCGATGTGATGCTTAACTCCCTCAGCCCTCGGTGGACCTCGGTCGCCCACCCATCCTCACCAAGAAGCGCGCGGCCCAGCTTGCCAAGGCGAGCGCCCCGTCGCTGGGCTGCGACGAAGGAAGCCCTATTCCATACCAGCGCAGGGGGAAACAAGAGGGCCACTGCAATTCCCAGCAGGCTGAACGTGAGCGCCTTGGCGTCGAGGCTGCCCAAGGCCACAAGGGCAAGACCTCCCACCACCGCCAGAGCATATAGGTCAAACAGCCGATCCACCAGGACGCTTGTGAAGGCACGCTTGGTGCTCACGTTGCAGTCCTTGCTTACATGGAGCGCTTTGATGAACTCCCCGAGCCGGCCAGGCGTCAGCAATCCCACAAAGATGCTGCTGTAGTAGACGAGGTAAGCCGACACCCACCGGTACCGGATCCCTTGAGCCCTCAGCAGTAGGAGCCACCGTTGGCTTTTCAGGAGGATATGGGGGATGTTCAGGAAAAAGGCAACGGCGACAATGCTCCATTGGGCTTGTCTCAACAGCCTGGTCAAGTCTGGGGCATCTACCTGCCACAGCAGGATACCCAGCACACCGATGCCCAGGAGCCGAAGCATACTGCTTCTGCCAATCAACCGGGTGGCTTTACCCACGTCTTGCGACAAGGAACTGGTTTGCCATAATCAGTCGCAGTCCCAAAGGTCCGAATACTCGCTCGAACACTTTCTCTGCCGGGAAACCGATGGGCGAGAACATGAACTTGTGCCGGTCCAGGATGGTCATGCCGTTGCTGGCAATCATGGCGCAAAGCTGATTGAGGTCGAAGGTATGTTGGTGCCCCGAGTCCTTCAGGAGGCCCACCTTGGAAGCCAGTCGCTCCATGAAAGGCTCTGGTGTTGTCATCACAAGGAGTCCCCCAGGGCGCAGGACTCTGCTTGACTCCTTAGCCAGGGAATTGGGATGGGGCAGGTGCTCAACCACAGCCGTTGCGATGACAACGTCGGCGCACGCAGTCGCAAAGGGCAACACCTCAGCGTCGCCAAACACCTTGCTGAACGATGCGGCGGGGTTCGCGCTAAGAAGAGAGAGGCTCCTGTCCAGCCCCACAAAACGAACATTGGAGAATCGCTTGCGGAGATTCTCAAGCATCAACCCATCGGCGGTCCCCACATCAACAATGGTTGCCAACCGACCATCGCCGTACTTGCGGATTGCACGGGCAACCTCATCGGTGCGTCGACGGAGCCGGTACACAAGTTGACGGTTTCGATGACGCCCAACATAGTAGTCGTAGTCATAGACGCCTTCAGGTAAGCTCCCATCGTGTTCGTGGTCTTCGTGGTGCTGCGTCATGAGCTTGCCTGATTTCGCAGTTGCTGGTGCACTGAACTGTTTGGGGTTGTAAGCGCCACCGCCCTGCGGATAACCAATCGCTTCTCCCTATTGAGCGCAGCGATGTCCTGGGCGGTGATTGGATAGCCCTGGATATCCAGCTCCTGGGCCTGGAAGTAACGGCTCTGGGGCACGTACCGCACAAAAAATTCGTCGCCAACCGAGAGTGCAGCGATCTTGTGGTTCCCTTCCAGGTGCAGCTCATCCTCCAGAATGGCAGTCCCGCCCTCTATCCGGAAGTTCCGCTTGAACGCTAGGGGCACGGGGCGCTGCCCAAGCATGAGGGACTTGCGAATGCGGCCTTTCATGATGTGGGCCAGCCGGGGGTTCCAGCCCACGGCGATGAGGGCGCTCCTGAAGATTATGGTCTTCATCGGCGAGAAGAGCTTGTTGGAGGGCACAGCGTTGAGGTGGCCGGAGACCTCCCAGGTCAGCCCGTTGGTCTGGCACTGATACGAGGGGTCTATCCATTGGGACGTGGCCACTCGCCCGTTTTCCAGGCGAGCCAGAAGGCCGCAGTCGTTTAGCACGAGATTGCCGCTTGCCTTGTCGAAGACCTTCACCACGCCGCCCTTGGCCAGGTTTGCGGCGACATAGTGGGTTTCCGTTGTCGCGGCGAAGACCCTGGCACCGGGGAAATAGCGGCTCGTGGGCGGCTGTCGGCAGGGTAGGGGCGGGAGAGAGGAGGGACGGGGCGTGTAGTCCAGGTACGCCAGCAAGAGCTCAGGCACCCGGTAGAACAAGTAGCGGTCCGCCATGATCTCCGGCGGCACAAGCTTGCCCTGAGACAGCGCCTCCAGGTTATGCTCGGCTACGGCCGTGGCAACAGGCGATTCCCTGGCAAGCACCTCGAAGCCATGAGGGTAGAAGTGCATGGTGTTGCGGCTGCCCAAGCTGCCAGCGTAGAATCCGTTGGGGTATGCAAAGTAACTGCAAAACTCAGCCGACCTGGTGATGACGTCACGAATGGCCGGGTCCGAGTTGGTCTGGTACACCTTGCCCAGGAAGGAGACTGTGGCCGAAAGGTAGCCGGGGTCAACGCCGTCGTACTCCACCGACCAGCCTTCCTCTTTGTCGTGGTAGCGCAGGAACCCCTCGAACAGGCGCTCAAAGCCCGCCTTCAGCGTCGGCTCGCCCAGCGCCTCGTAGGCTTTCCACACGGCAAGGCAGGCCATGGCATGATGGTTGGCCAGCAGGTCCTGCTCTTTTTCCCCCTTGGCGATGAACAAGGCCGCTTTGCGGGCAGCCTCCAAGACCCGTTGCGCGACGGGTTCAGGCATTTCATCCTTGAGGAGGTGGTAGGCCTCCAGCACTGCATAGGTAGTAAAAGCTGAGGGGCCAACCCATCCCCGCTCGTAGGGGTAGAATTCGTCGAAGCTGCCCTCCTTGTGCTGGATGGATGCCCAGTAGTCCATGCCGGCGATGGCCCACTCCCGCACCTTCACCTTACCCTGGTAGAGGTTGCCAGGGAATGCATGCTTGTAGACCATTGCGAGGGTGTGAACGGCGAACTGGGGCAGGGCGTTGGGAAAGTCGTCGGTTTTGTCCAGCCAGTAGGTGCGATTGAAAGATCCGTAGGTTGGCGAGAACGGGTTGCGGTCCTGAAGGCTTAGGATGCGGGCCACGTGAGGGATGGCCCGGTCAGCATATGCGTCGCGCAATGGGCTGGTCATGGGCTACTCATCTTCCCGGTAGGCGCTGGGCATGCGCTTGTTGATCAGCTCTGCCAGCAGGCCGAGCGCGCCGGTCTGAAAGGCGCTCAAGGCAAGTACCAAAGTCAAGACGTCTGCCAGCTTGCCGAATATGAGCAGAGTGAAGAGCCCAGTGACCACAGCCAACAGCAGGAGCAGAAGGCTCAGGGGAATAAATATCTTGAGCGGCGCAAAATACAGGGCCATCCGCAGGACGAGTTGCATGAAACTTATCGTGTCGCGGATCGGTTTGATTTTGGAGCGTCCCGTGCGCTCGTGGTAGTCAATGGGCACGTACGTTACGCTATAGCCGTTGGTGAGCATGGCCAGGGTGATGGTCGTGGTGAACGAGAACCCGGAAGGCAGCAGGTTGAACATGCGCAGGGCCATAGACCTGCGAAAGACCCTGAGGCCCGAGTTGAGGTCTGGGATGCGCTGGCCTGCGGCCGTCTCCGCCAGCCGGTTGATGAACCACTTAGCCGGTTTGCGGATGAGAGGGATGGAGACGTTCGGACCGGTCCGCGACCCCACGGCCATGTCCGCATCCTTTTGGATCACTACCCGGACCAACTCTGGAAGGCGTTCATTGGGGTAGGTGCCATCGGCGTCGGTGATGGCGATAATCGGGTAGCGGGCGTTCCGGATACCCGTCTTGAGGGCAGCGCCATACCCCTTGTTCACCTTGTGTTGCACGAAACGGACGTCATGTTGGCGGATGGCAGCAGCCGTACCGTCGGATGAGCCATCGTCCACCACCAGGATCTCGTGCTCCAACCTGCTCCCAGCCATTATCTGGCGAAGCTTTTCCAGCACCGGGCCAATGCCATTCTCCTCGTTAAAGGCAGGAACGATTACCGAAATGCCCTCGGCTTGGGCGGGTGCTGTCTTGTCAGGAGTGCCCACGGTTGGTTGGCGAAGGGTCATGCGTTTGCCCCGTCACCTATGTCGAGCTGTCGTTCTGAGCCGAACGGTCATAGATATCTGCCTTCTTGGTCTAGCTCGGCGAAGATCCCCTCACGGCCTCGGCCTGCTGGAGGGCCGGGGCATCGGCCCGTCGCCTGCTAGCCTTTTCTCCACAAGCACTTGGTTTCAGTATTCAAAGTCCAACCATCACCTCCACGATACGCTCCGCAGCATGGCCGTCCCACAGCGGAGGCGGGCCCTTGCAATCGCCGGACCCCCGGGCATCCAGGGCCTCGTTGATGGCGGCTCCGAGGGCCTCGCCCCCCAGTGGCGAGAGCCTGTTGGTGCCGCAGGTGATTGTGATTGGCCGCTCGGTGTTCGGACGGACAGTCAGGCAGGGAACGCCAAGGTACGTCGTCTCCTCCTGCACACCGCCGGAGTCCGTGACCATTACCGCCGCCTTGCGCATGAGAGCCAGAAAGTCGAAGTACCCCAGCGGCTCCAGCAAGTGGAGGCTGTCCGGCCACTGCTCCGGTCCAAGAGCCTTCATGCGCTGCTGCGTCCGAGGGTGCACTGGGAACACCACCTGGTTCCGCTTGCTCACCGCGACCAGCGCTGAGAGGATCTTGGACAGTGCAGAAGACTCGTCCACGTTGGACGGCCGGTGCAGCGTGACCAGGACGTATCGTTGGCCCTCAAGGCGCTCCATCAGCTCACTTAGTCCAGGCGCCCGGAGGTGGGCGAAGCGCTCCGCCTGGGCGATGGCCAAGGCCAGCGAGTCAATCATCACGTTGCCCACAAGGTGAATCTTGCCGCGTTCGATGCCTTCCCGCTCAAGGTTGTCGTTACCGTCCTGCGACGGCGTGAAGAGCAAATCAGACACCTGATCGGTGACGATGCGGTTGATCTCCTCCGGCATGGCGCGGTCGAAGGAGCGGAGCCCGGCTTCCACGTGGGCCACCCGGATGTGCAGCTTCGTGGCGGCCAGGCTGCCCGCCAGCGCCGAGTTCGTATCGCCGTAGACGAACAGCCAGTCCGGCTTCTCCTCTTGCATCACTTTTTCCGCTTCGGCCAGCATCTTCCCAGTCTGCGCCCCGTGCGGGCCGGACCCTACCTCCAGGTTATGGTCCGGCTTTGGCAGATGCAGCTCCTCGAAGAAGAGAGTGGACATCTGGTAGTCGTAGTGCTGTCCCGTGTGCACCAGCACCTGTTGAAACAGCCGGGGATAGGCGCTCATGGCACGGATGACGGGAGCCACCTTCATGAAGTTGGGCCTTGCACCCACAATGTGCATGACCCGCATGGGACCTCTAGCCATTAGGTTCCAGCCCGTCCTCGCTCTTGGTGTATGTCCTGCCGCAGGCCCTGCATGTGGCCTTCCTGTCGGCCACCTTGACCTGCTCTCCGCAGGCGCACATCCATCCCACCTGACGGGCAGGCACGCCCAAGACCAGGGCGTAGTCCGGCACGTCCTTGGTCACTACTGCCCCCGCACCGACGAACGCGTAGCGACCGACAGTCGTTCCACATATGATGGTGGCGTTCGCACCTATGCTTGCGCCGCGTTTAACCAGGGTCGCCACATAGTTGCCATGCTTGGGGAACTCGGTGCGTGGGTTGAGGTCGTTGGTGAAGACGCAGGAAGGGCCGCAGAAGACGTGATCCTCCAGCGTGACGCCTTCATAGATGGAAACGTTGTTCTGTATTCGGACGCCATCGCCGATGTGGACCCCTCGACCCACAAATATGTTCTGGCCCAATGAGCAGCCTGCGCCTATGACTGCCTCCGGCATAACGTGGCAGAAGTGCCAAACCTTGGTGCCAGCGCCAATTTGGCACGGCTCTTCGACGATGCTGGATGGGTGGACGTAGACACCCTGGTGGCTAGTCATGTCGCCCGGTCTTGGCGGAAAGCGCTACCCACTGGCCAGCCGCCTCCAAAGATCGCTGGCTAGCCTCCAGCACCTGGAGGACACGCAAGCCCTCCTCTGCATCTGTGCGGGGACGCTGCCCTTCGGCGATGCATTCCAGGAAATGGCGGCACTCGAGATTCAAAGGCTCGGCATTGGAAATGACCACAGCCTCACCCTCGGAGTGCTTTGTGGTGAACTGCCCGTTGGCATAGGTCACACCCTTGTCGTATAGCACCAGCTTGCTTTCTGTGGCCACGTCGTCGAATACCGCTGCCTTCTTGGATCCCACCACCACCAAGCGCTGGACTTTGACAGGATGAAGCCAGCTCACCATCACCTGGCCTTGCACGCCCCCATCAAAAGCTAGGTTTACTACAGCCTCATCTTCTATTGCAGGTTGCAGGTACTTGCCGCCGATGGCAGAAACTCGCGCGGGCATGGCGCCTACAACTGCCAGGAGAACCGAAATGTCGTGTGGGGCCAGGCTCCACAGGGCGTTCTCGTCGGTGCGGATTGCACCGAGGTTCATGCGATGGGAATAGAGATAGTGTATCGTTCCAAGTTGGCCCGATCGCACAAGCAGGAGGAGGCTGGTCACGGCGGGATGGTATTGCAGGAGATGTCCAACCATGAGGATGAGGCCTGTGCCGTTGGCCTGCTGGGCCAAGGCCTCGCCTTGGGAGTAGTCTAAGGCCAGGGGCTTTTCTACGTAGACGTGCTTTCCTGCAGAAAGCGCCCTAGATGCGAGTGCATAGTGAGAGATGGCGGGTGTCGCTAGAGCGATTGCCCGGATGTGCGGGTCCCGGAGGAGCCCGTCAAAATCCGTTGTGACGCTAACTCCGGGGTACATCTGCTGGCACTCGACAAGGGAGTTAGGGTTGGCATCGCACACGGTATGGAGGGCGCCGAGCTGGTAGAAGTTCCGAGCTAGATTCCGCCCCCACCGCCCCGCGCCTGCCAAGCCCACAAAGGATTGGGACATGACGTACTGCCTTGTGCTGCGGCTAGTTTGGACGATGGATGCCTGAGGGCATGGTCCGCGAGAAAACCCTGCCAGGACCGCTCCTACCTACTCCGTGGTAGTCAAATCCCAGGGAGGTCATGGCTTCAGGGTCGAGGGCGTTACGACCATCAAAGAAGAACCTCGGTGCGGTCATCTGTTGGTGTGCCGAAGCCCAGTCTGTGTTGACAATCTCTTTCCATTCGGTGGCCAACACAACTGCTTGAGCGCCTGTTATAGCCTGCAACGTGCTCGAGCAAACCGTAACGTCGGCGGGCAGGACTTTTCGGCCGTCAGCTGCGGGATCGAAGGCGCGCACTTCTGCACCTTCCTCGACCAGAAGGGGCACGAGGTCCAAGGCTGGCGCGTCCCGCGTGTCATCGGTGTCCGGCTTGAAAGAGATTCCCAGGATAGCGATCTTGACCCCCGCCAACTGGCCGAAAACCTTCCTCAGCGCGAAATACGGCAGGAGACGTTGGCGGTTATTGACAGTGACAACAGAACGCAGCAGTTCAAAGCTGTGGCCGTTGGAGGTAGAGAGAAAGTCAAGGGCGCGCACGTCCTTGGGGAAAGAGGAGCCGCCGTAGCCCAAGCCGGGCCGCAAGTAGTGGGCTCCGATCCGTGGATCCAGGC
>JACQUI010000009.1 GCA_016210395.1 Chloroflexota bacterium
CCATGTTGAGTTACCAGCGCTTTCTTGTACCTGGCGAGAGGGCAGTGTTCGCAGTTCTTGCATCCTTGCTGACCTTTGGAGCTTTGGTAGGTGTAGCCTATGCCCACTATGTATATGAAGGTGCGCTTACTTATGTCAGCACGTCCGATTGCGCCTTTGGATACTCGGAAGCTTCTCACGGAAGTGGAGGAGGTTACACGAAGGTGTCGGTAGAAGCCTACTCTCAGTTTTCGGGGCAAAACTGCGCCGTATTTTTTACACGGCCAGCCAACTATCTGAAGCTCAAGAATGAGTGGTACTTTTGGTACAACGATCACTGGGCGGTGTGTTCGTACACCGATTGGATGTACAATCCAACTTCCATGTGGGCAATGACTTACTACTACGATTTTGGCGCTTCGCCTGAATGCGGCGCCACCGACTACGCAACGAATGGTGAAGGATATGAGTATGATGGAGGGTGGCACGGCGGATCGGTATGGTCAGGTAGTCACTACCTTCCGCCCTAGCAGCGGCCAGTCCGCCTGCCGTACTGACCACCTATCACAGGTAAGGAGGCTGACAGATGCTAGCAAGAAGGATTACCGGTCTGCTGCTGCTCTTGGCGTTGGTGCTGGCGGCATCGGCTTTCAGTTCTCGTTCGGATACGCTGCGTGAGCCGCCGCGCGAGCCGCCGCCGCCTCCCCCGTGGGTGAGAGCCGACGGAACAGTGGACTTCTCAAAGTTTCCTGCGCGAATGGAAGTAGGAAACCGGCAGGGACAAATTGTTGGATGGATCGACACGGCAATACTCCGCGGGGAACCTGAAGGCGATGTACCGGTGTTGAATGACGCGGGCCAAGTGGTAGGGTACATGGTAAAGGACCCGTCTAGTGGACGCCGGAGCTTCTCGCCGGTACCATGAAGGCCTGAAAGCCTCGTTCCAAATACCAGAAGGAGACGCCCCTTTGGGGGCGTCTCCTTCTGGTATTATGCCTGCGCGTTTGCTGAAAAGGTGGCGCCACCAAAGGATGAACAGCATGCCCACTACCTGTGCCAAAGTTTCCGGTGTGCTGGCTGCGGTGCTGGCGGTCTATCTTGCCGTGGTCATGTGGGTGTACTCCAGAGGGGCGCCGCTGGAGGGAGTCGAAATCATGGTGCTGGCGTGGGCGTTCGCCCTGGGCGCGGCAGGTGTCGTGCTCCTCGTCTCGATGGTGCGCTACGATGCGACGGAGCGGGACCGTCCTCTCTGGACCGCCAGGGCCGCAAGCCTTCTGCTCCTCGTTGGTGGCCTGGCCGGAGTGCCCGCGGTCTTCTTCATCGCTCCCGGTATCTTCGTGCCTGCGCTAGTTTACACCTTGCTTGGCATAGTGTCGCTGGCGGGCGCGGTACTCGCGAACAAGGTGTGGTAGCAAGGGGTCCTCGCTACTCGGACGGACCCTCCGTCTCCCCTGTCTCCACCCCCACCATTGCATACCCCGCTACCCCATCCAGGACGCTGTACGGCGTGGGGTCTGAGGCGTCGTAGCCCGCTTTGCCCATGCCGAAGGTATAGAAGGTGTGGTCCATGCCCAGGGGCGCAGGCCCGCCGTGGACGTGGTCAGCGCCGGCGTAGACCGAGGGATACGCCCCGTAGCGCCAGACGGCGTTGCGTTCCTGGGGAACGGGCTGCCCTGCGGTGTTGTGGGTGTGTTGGGCATCGCCGTCGTGGTAGCCGTGGCCGTAGCCGTCGTGGCTGTGGCCGTCGTGAAATCCCGCGTGATAGCGGATGTGCTGCGAGGGATCGTTGAACGTGGGCCGGAGCTGCATCCAGCCGGGCGTCTGCTCCGCAACACCGCCCGCCGCCAGCAGCAGGGCGATGCCCGCCGCTGCGGCGCAGGCAATGCGCCACCGCCTGCCGCGACCTGCCGACTTCCGTCTCTTCATGTGGCGATTCCTCTGCGCATTCTCTCGGACGCGAGCCATGCCTATTGCTGCTCTACGCCCGTGCCGCTTTCGGCGTCCGGCGATTGGTCCACGCTGACGTCCTGGATCACGCCGCCGTTGGAGGCGTCCAGCACCACCGTGTTGTTGACGATAATCACTGTGCTCGCCTCGGACTGGTTATCGTCATAGCTTGAGGCGTACGACTCGTAGTAGGGATACAGGTCGGGATAGCGGTAGTGAAGGTCGTACCACTCCTGGTAGTAGGTGGGATAGTAGACCGCATGGGTGTGGCCCCACAGGAGGTCGGGCGGGCCATCCACGCCGGGGCCCACACGCCACCAGGGGTGGTCGGCGCCGTAGCCGGCGGCGAACGCAAGGAGCGCTCCCGCAGCGGCCAGGGCTGCCAGCGATGTCCCGAATGCCTTCCTGTGAAGCCTGCGGCCTGCGGACGCCATGGCTATTCTGCCTCTCACAGGTGATCCTAAGACATGGCTTGCATCGCCAGGGGAATTCCCTGGCGATGCAAGCCCTCCCTCTATTGAGTGGAGCCGGCGGTGCGCCTCCTACCGGGCTCCGTTCCATCCGTTCTGGGGTTAGGACTGGTCCTGGCTCACCCAGATATTCGTGTTCACGTTGGAAGTCATCAGGGCGTTGACGTCCAGGTCAAGAAGCGCCCCTGTGTCACTGGTTTGCCACCAGCAGCCGCACCCGCTTGGAGGCATGGCCGAGTACAAAGACCCGGACGTGTCAATGAGCAGGTTATTGGACGAGTCAACGGCGACGCTAATGTTGGAGATCTGCTTGTTGTAGCTGTCCATGACATTGGGGACCACTACGGGCTGAATCACTATCGGCGGCATTATGATCTGGGGCGGGGGAGGCGGTGGTGGGAAATGCGGGTTCCCCCAGCCATGCCCATGTCCACTGCTCCCCGCCACCAGGGCAATGGCGGTCAACGCGACGGCCGTCACGATCAAACCCGCCAGCGCCTTGCGCGCGTTCCTGAACTTCCGGACCTTCATGTGACCCTCCTCGCTGTGCACTTGTGCGGCAGCACAATGCTACCGCTCTGTACCTAAAGGCGTCTACTATTTTGTACGTAGTAGACCGGGTGTAAAGTTGGCGGCAGCCCCAGCCTCGCGAGAGGCCGGGCAATCGCGCTGCCGCCTTCTTCACCCTTCTCCCTAGTGATGTGCCAGCAAGTAGCCCAGTGCCCGTTCGGCGTCCGACATCCGGGATTCCAGAGAGATGACCTTGCGCTGCAACTCGTCCAGCCGCTGGTAGATGACCGGGACCTGCCGTTCCATGTTGGCCACCCGGTTGTTCAGCGACATCATGTCCATACGTACGGCGCGGATGCTGTCTTCCAGCGTCAGAAGCTGGCGGGCAGTGTTCCGCTGCAGCGCTTCCATGTCCCCACGCAGGGCCGCTTCCCTGCGCGCGGCGTCCCGCTGGATGTCCGCCATCATGCGGTTGAGGGCGTCAATGCGGTCGTTGGCTTCCCTGCGCACCCGGGCGATCTCCGCTTCCACCGCCTGGAAGCGCTGGTCCGTCTTGGCCTCGAACATGGCCTGCCGCCGCCGCAGCTCCGCAATATCGGCCTCCGCCTTGGCGCGGACTTCCTCGATGCGCTTGGCCAGTTGGTCAATGGCGTGCTGGACCTGCTGCTTGAGCGCGTTGATCTCCGCCTGCAGGGCCGCAAGCCTTGCCTGGGTGAACCTGTCCAACCGCTCCAGCTCGCCCTGCAACGCCCGCTGCTGCTGCTCCAAGACCTCCACTCTTGCCTGCAGCATGAAGAGGTTCTTGAAGATGGCCCGAAGCTCTGGACAGTCCTCCGGCGCCTCGGTGCAGAAGCGGTTCACTACAAGCGACACCACGTTGTCAATGTCAACGTTGACGCGCACGTCGCTGCTTTGCGTCTGCCCGGACGTCGTGGGCGCCCATGTCCACAATGGGTCGGTGGTGGTCGTGCCGCTGGCAATGGCAATCGCCACGATGGCGGTCATCACAAGCGCCAGGGCCAGTGAACCCATTCCGGCCATAAGCCGCCGGGTGCGCCGGGGTAAGCGGCTTCTGCTCCTGATAGCGCCTTTGCGCCGAAATAGTGCTTTGAACATAGCTCCCTCCGCAGGCTATACCGGTTTGATACCCGGCAGTGCCTTAAGCTGCGCTCTCGCCTGGGGTATCCTAACAACGTCACACCTACCTGCAGGTTAACCGCACGGTGGGGGCCTTCTGGCAGCGGAGCAGTCGCTGGCAAGTTCCTGCTCCGCTGCTTTTATGTTCCTGGGCTACCTGTTAATGTGCGTCCCGCTCCCGGCTCTCCCAATTCCCCATGCGGAAAAGAACCAGGGGGGATGAGACCAACGTATGCCTAGCCGGTGATCTGGACGATGCGGCCGGAGATAGTGTAGAAGCCTGGCTTCAGGTCGTCCTTGGTGGAGATGGACAGCGCCAATACGCCTGCGCCCCCAGAGGTCTGCCGGATCAGCCACGTGGACTTGCTCATCTGGGCCTCGTCAACGTTGCCCGTGTCGTCCAACTCCACATCCACACCCGCCGGCACGTTCAACTCCAGTATGCCGTTGGCGGCTGCGTCGCTCACGTTGTTGAGGTCCAGGTTCAGCGTGACCGTATCGCCCGTATGCAGCTCAATGGCGGCGGTGAAGCTGGTGCCCTCGTCGTTGACGACTACGAGGCCTTCGTCTGCAGCGTCCAGGGAGCTCACTGAATGCTCGCTGGCGGTAGAGGAGAGCACCAGCGCCTGCTCAACGGTGAGGCCAGCGGAGCCGGTGACGGACCCGCTCAGCACGGGGCCAACAGCCTGGCCTGCGGCAGCCACGATGGCGGCGCCGGCAAGGGCCAGGGACCACAAGGGCACGCCCAGCCTGCCCAATCGGAGCTTCTTGCCAAGAGTCCTGAATGCGCGCATTACTGTGTTCCTCCTCGTTGGTGTCCTTGTGTTGCCTTGCATGGTCCTCCCCCTTCCCGATGCAGGAAGGGGGGCATAGTAGGGGGTTTAGTTCCTAACCGGTGATCTGGACGATCCGGCCGGAAATCGTGTAGAAACCAGGTTTCAGGTCGTCCTTGGGGGAGATAGTGATGTCCAGGGTATCGTCGTTGCTGGCGTCCACCCTCATAAGCCAGGCGTTCTTGGACATCTGCGCCTCTTCCAGGTCGTTGGCGTCGTCCCCGCCCACCTCTGTGGAGGTGACCTCTACATCCACGCCTGCCGGAGGCACCAACTCCAGGATAGCGTTAGCATCGGCATCACTGACGTTGACAACGGGCAGCGTAATGGTCACCGTGTCGCCGGCGTGGAGCTCGATGGCAGCGGTGAAGTTGGTGCCTTCGTCGTCCATCACGCCCAGGGCGTCATCGCCGTGCCCGGAGATACTAATGCTCCCCGTGGGGTCGAGCAGCACCGATTGCTCCACCGTCAGGCCTGCAGAGCCGGTGACGGAGCCGCTGAGCACGGGGCCAACGGCCTGGCCCGCTGCGGCCACTACTACGGCGCCGGCCAGCGCCAGGAACCACAAAGGCATACCGAGACGGCCCAGGGTAATTCTCCTGCCGAGCGTTTGCTTGAACTGCATGGCTTCCATTCCTCCTGTTTTTCCTGGAGTCACCAGGAATTGGTTTGCCCGGTGTCAGCGTTGCCATTCGACAATGGGACGGCCGGTGCTTGTCTACCTGTCCGCTGCCAATCCTATACCGTCCCTATACCACCTGATAGTGGGAGTCATATATAAGAGGCCCATAGAGAAAAGCTCTATGCCTTTTCTTGCCCCGGAGCGGATAGCTTGGACAGCTATCTGAGATTGCGCGTGTCTCCGCCCTTCCATCACTGCTCGCGCCACCGCCCCCCTCATGCCGCCACGATACCGTAGCGAAACGGTATTAACTCTAGATACCTTCCCTATACCTTTTCTAGTGCTCTAACCATAGAGCGGAAGCATAGAAGCCGGGCACAGAACAGTGCTCTAGGGATCGCTTGTGGGCAAGCGCCACGCGCCAGCGCTCGACTTTGTGGTTCCGCAGAAACAGGAAAAGGAGGGCAGACAAAACACAGGTGACGTTGCCGTGGCCACTGGCTCCCCCGTCCGCCACTCGTTCGTTCTAGAGGTTACGTACACGTTTGCCCCTTCGCTAACCCGCCGCCTATAATGGCATTCCAACTCAACATCAAAGGCGGTGTCACATGGGCGCAACGGAAGACCTGGCCAGGTTCATCGTGGAGACCCCGGCCGAACGCATCCCGCAGGCGGTCCTGCACGAGGGCAAGCGGTGCTTCATCAACTACCTGTCGGTGGCGCTCTACGCGGCGCGGGACCCATCGCTGGACATCCTGCTGGACGTGTTCAAGGCCGAAGGCGGCGTTCGTCATGCCTCGGTCATCGGCGCGGGGACGCACACCAACCTACAGAACGCCGCGCTGGCCAACGGCTACCTGGGCCACCTGGAAGACTACGACGACACCCATTTCCCTACGGTCATCCATCCCTCCTCGCCCACCCTGCCTGCGGCGCTGGCCGTCGGCGAGAGCATCGGGGCCAGCGGACGCGACGTGCTGACGGCCTCGGTGCTTGGCATGGAGGGGTGCTGCCGCGTGGGCATGGCGATTCACCCCTACCACTACGATGAAGGCTGGCACATCACCGGCACCTGCGGGGTGTTCGGCGCGGTGGGCGCGGCGGGCCGCCTCGCCGGCCTGGACACGCCACGCATGGTGCACGCCCTCGGCGTCGCGGGCACCCAGGCCGCCGGAGTGCGGGAGGTCTTCGGCTCCATGACCAAGCCCTTCCATCCGGGACGCTCCGCCCAGAGCGGCATCCTGGCGTCGCTGCTGGCCCAGCGGGGGTTCACGTCCACAACCGCCATCCTGGAAGGCAGGCGTGGCTTCGCCGCTGTCTACTCCAGCAAGTCCGACCTCTCCCGCGTCGCCGACGGCATCGGCGAGAGGTGGGAGCTGCACATGAACGGCCTGAAGCCGTACGCCTGCGGCGTGGTCAACCATCCGCTCATAGACGCCATGATTGCCATGCGCTCCAGGCCCGGGGTCACGCCCCAGGCCGTGGAGCGGGTCACCGCGAAGGTGCACCATTTGGTGCTGGAGCTGGTGAACCGCCAACACCCCCAGGTGGGGCTGGAAGGCAAGTTCTCGTACCATCACAGCATGGCTGTGGGGCTGGTGGACGGCTCGGCCTTCCCCGCGCAGTACACCGACGCCAAGGTGAAGGACCCGGTGATTACAGCGTTGCGCGACCGCATCAACGCCACGGCTGACCCATCCTTGAGCGAGGACCAGGCGGAGGTCACGCTGACGCTGAAGGACGGCCGCTCCTACACGGAGCGCGTGGCGCACGCCACCGGCGCGCCGGAGAACCCCATGACCGACGCCCAGCTCGAAACCAAGTTCCGCAACCTCACCCGCGACGTGCTGCCGCAGGCCCAGGCAGAGGAGCTGCTGGCCAGGCTGTGGGCGCTGGAGCAGGTGGCGGACATCAGGGAAATTGTGGCCCTGACCCGGATGCGGCGGCGGACGCACAGGAAGTAGGCGTGCTTGCGCGCCGCCGATGACCCCTACCTCAATCCTCCCCCAGAGGGGGAGGAAGCTATTCCGCAGGAGGCCCCCTTGGGCATCTACCGTTCAGAGCTACGGGTCCTGGAGCTTGAAGCCGGCGACGAAGTCTACTATCCCGCGCACTTCGCCAACGCACGCAAGGCGTGGAAGGAGCAGCGGGAGATCACCGACGCCACCTACCACTACAAGGCGGACGACAAGGGAGTCTGGGGCTTCAGCGTGGGCGTCCCCAAGAGCGACTACTTCTGGCCCAAGGCGCTCTTTGGGGGCAAGTAGCCTCTACCGGTAGTGCCGGCCAACCTCCGAGTGGTAGCCGGACCCGATCTCGCGGCGGTGCTCGTGAAGCCATTCGCTGAAGCGGGTGCGTCCCGCCGGCTCCCCCTCAGCTACAAGGAGCCCGGCCATCAGGCCCTTGACCTCGTCGCGGGTGAGGAGCCGGTCTCGGAGGGGAATACCGGCGACGCGGGCGGCCCACAGGGCCACGGCCGGCGGCGCCGTGATCACACGGGCGTGGCTACCCACCTCAGTCGCCATGAGCCGCACCATGTCGAGGAAGCCGTACCGCTCAGGCCCGGCGGCATCGAGTGTCGGGTTGCCGGCCTGGTGGGCGGAGGCGATTGCGATCGCCGCAAGGTCGTCTGCATACACCGGCTGCACAGGGTACGCGCCGTCACCGGGGACCATGCACAGAGGATACCGGCGCAGCAGCCAGGCTACGTTGTTCACCAGGATGTCCTCGAGACCGAAGACGAGCGTGGGCCGCACGATGGCGTGCGACAGCCCGGAATCCCGCAGCGCGCGCTCGATGTGGCCCTTGCTGCGGAAGTAGGGCAGCGGCGAGGCCTCGTCTGCGTTGGTGATGCTGACGTAGACGACGCGCCGCACTCCGGCCCGCCTGGCGGCATCAAAGAGGGCCAGGGTGTTCCGCACCGCGCCTTCGAAGGTGACCCGCCCGAGTGGGAAACGGACCCAGTAGGTGACATAGAAGGTGTCGACGCCGTCAAGGCTGCGCGCAAGGCCCGCCGGGTCGTCGAAGGCGTAGGGCCGGACCTCCACACAGCCGTCGAAGGGGTCATCGCGGCCAGGGTGGCCAGTGAGCGTGCAGACGTCGCGGCCCTCGGCCAGCAGGCGGCGCGCAATGTACTTGCCGGTGTAGCTGAAAGCGCCTGTCACAGCATCGAGCGGCACAGATAGGGCCTCCTTCGTTCCAGGGCCGACCTGTTGACGCGCGGCTACTCTCCATTGCTTGGGACGTGGCCCAGACCCTCACCCGTTGCAGCAGACGAGACCGCTGCAACGACCCCCGAGGGGAGAGAGGGCCACAGCGACACCAGCAAGCCGGACCCTGGTCCGGTCCTCCCGGCCTGGCGGGACGGGGGTCAAAGAGGAGAGGATCGGCGCGCCCGTCAGGCCGAGGAAGCTTCACGGCCTCCTGAACAGGTACATCGCCCAGCCCAACGTGTCCCTCTCCCACCTGAGGTAAAGCTCACGGGCCTGCGCCTGCTTGGCCAGAAGCTCGGGCAGGTCCGGGTCGTCGGCATGCGTGCGAACATACTCGTCTGTGGCGTACCACTGCAGCGTGACATACATATCCCAGTCGTCCTGGTTGCTGGCGCATGTGTAGAGCGGGGCAAGGCCCCCTTCGCCGCCGATGGCCACATTGCCGAGATGGCTGGAGAACTCTTCCCGTTTTGGGGCGCCCTCGGCCGCCAGGTACTGGTCGCTGGGCTCCCTTATCCAGTAAGGCTCGCCCACCAGGACGAGGCCTCCAGGGCGCGTCATCTCCTTCAAAGCCCGCAGCGTCCCGCGGTGCCCGTTGAAAACCCAGGACGCCCCCACGCACATGGCCAGATCGAACGAGCCGGGCGTTTCAGGCCTGTACTGGGCGCCGTCCATCTGAAGTAGCCGGATGTCCGCTTTGGGAGCGCGTTCCTGGAGTTTCTTTCGAGCGTCGGAGGCGAAGTAGGGCGAAATGTCCACGCCTACCCCGGTGATGCCGTACCGCTCCGCCAGCCGCGTCAACATCTCCGCCTTGCCACAGGCGATGTCTACCACGCGCGCGCCGGGTCCCAGTCTGAGCAGTCCTATTACCATGTCCAGCTTGGCGACGCTGGTAGGGTTGCAGACCAGGTGGTGTTTGTGAGTAATGTCGAAGTACTTCCAGAGGTCCATCTTCCCTCCAACAACCGCGTTCGTTCGATAGTCCAATGTCGAGAGGGGCACGACCTCTCCCCTGTAGTCTC
>JACQUI010000159.1 GCA_016210395.1 Chloroflexota bacterium
ATCCAGAGGACCCAGAGGACCCAGAGGACCCCGAAGACCCGGAGGAAGGCGCGTAGGATCCGTATCGGCTGCAGCGTACGTCTCACCACTGGTGAGGCGCGTAACGTAGGCGGGGTGGGGGTGGCTGGGTGGCAGGGCGGGTGAGGCTGGACGCAGGTCCGGCCTCACCCGCGACTCCCCTACCAACCCGATGATTTGGCAGTGCTTAGCTGTGCGCACCCGGGCACTGGCCGTTTAGGAAGTCCCGGCCCCACGCCGGGACTTCCCTCTCTTTCGTCTTTCTACAAGCGGCGATTGCGCCTGCGCCGCTAGTCCGCTCGCAAACGGAGGCCGCCTGGGCCTCTTGCACAGATCGCTCTGGTCAACGCCCGTACGCCAACCTAGAGCAATTGTCTAGTACCCAGATGCTGCAAACGCTGAGAATAAGAATCCAACTCGATGATGGCTAACGTATACAGAATGCCAGGACCGGCGGACAAAGCAGGATGCCGGCAGCCTGGCCGTTTGGGGGACATGTTCCTCCGGCGATGTGTCCATGTTGGGCATTTGTTCCACATGATGTCGGCCCCAAGGCCGGAAGAACAGGGAGGTAATCTTACATGAGGTCTCTTTTCGCTTTGCTGACTATAGCGGCGTTGCTGACATTGCTTGCATGCCAGACAGCGCAGACGCCAACGCCTACACAAGTCCCGCAAGCAACCCCAACGCCCACGGCCACGGCAACGCCAGTGCCGCCAACGCCGACGCCCACGAGCGTTACAACTCCGCCCACGCCGACGCCCACCACAGCGCCAGCCCCGCTTGCGACGCCCACGCCCACGGCTACCTCCGTCCCCGGCGTGCAGGTCAAGGTCACCAAGGACGCAGTCCTTGGCGCTATGCTCACGGACGCCGCAGGCAAATCCCTTTACCTGTTCACTCGCGATGAGCGTGAGAAAACCAACTGCAGCGGCGGCTGCGCCCTGGCATGGCCCCCGCTGACCACTGTTGGCAACCCCGTCGCCGGCGAAGGCGTTACCGCCAACCGCCTCGGAACGATTACGCGGCCCGATGGCTCCAAGCAGGTCACTTACAACGGCTGGCCTCTGTACTACTATGCCAGCGATGCCCAGGCGGGCCAGACCACCGGCCAGAACGTCGGCAAGGTATGGTTTGTGGTCTCGCCCTTTGGCGGGCCCATCCAGACAGCCGCCGCCGTGAACATCGGCAGCGTCGCCCCATACGGCCAGATGCTCGTAGACGGCAGCGGACGGGCGCTCTACCTGTTCACTCGCGACGAGCGTGAGAAGTCCAACTGCGCCGGCGGCTGCGCCTTGGCTTGGCCGCCGCTGCTGACCACTGAGAACGCTGTGGCCGGCGAAGGCGTCAACGCCGGACGGCTGGGCGCCATCACCCGGCCCGATGGCTCCAAGCAGGTGACGTACAACGGCTGGCCCGTGTACTACTACTTCCGGGACAAGGGCCCGGCGGACCTCCAGGGCCAGGATGAAGGCAACGTCTGGTTTGTGGTGTCCCCCTTCGGCGGGCCCATCCAGACCAGGGTCCCAGTTACCCTGAACACCTCGCCCATGGGCCAGATCCTCACCGATGTCAGCGGGCGCGCCCTGTACCTGTACACCAGGGACGAGCGGAACAAGTCCAACTGCACCGGCAACTGCGCCCTGGCCTGGCCCCCCCTGCTCACCACCGAAGCGCCGGACCCCACTGTGGGCATCGCTTCCGACCGCCTGGGCGTCATCACACGGCCCGATGGCGGGATGCAGGTGACGTACAACGGCTGGCCCCTGTACTACTACTTCCGGGATACAGGCCCGGGCAACATACAGGGCCAGGACGTGGGCAAGGTGTGGTACGTGGTCTCCCAGTTCGGCGGGCCCGTTCAGACCAGCGCCATGCTGAACATCGCCACCGCCAACACCTATGGCAAGATGCTCGTGGATGTCAGCGGGCGCGCGCTCTACCTCTTCACCAGGGACGAGCGGAACAAGTCCAACTGCACCGGCAACTGCGCCCTGACATGGCCGCCTCTGCTCACCGTCAGCGCGCCGGCCGTCACCACCCAGGGCGGCGTCGCCACACTGCTGGGCACGATCACCCGTGACGACGGCTCCAAGCAGGTGACGTATAACGGCTGGCCCGTGTACTACTTCGCCCGCGACGTAGGCCCCGGCGACATCCAGGGCCAGTACGGCCAGTGGTTCGTCATCACGCCCAACGGCGCTTTCGTGCAGACCAACGCCGCCGTCAGCGTGAAGGCTCATGCGACGCTGGGCGACGTCCTTGTTGACCACAGCGGCCGTACCCTCTACCTGTTCACAAACGACGGGTCCGGCACGTCCGCCTGCAGCGATGGCTGCGCGCGGGCCTGGCCCCCGGTGCTCACCGTAGGCGACCCCAGCGCCGGCGCAGGGGCCAATCAGGGACTCCTGGGCACAATCCAGCGGTCCGATGGCACGAAACAGGTGACCTATAAGGGCCATCCCCTTTACTACTTTGCTTCCGACGATAAACCCGGCGACGCCAAGGGGCACAAAGTGGGAGGCGTCTGGTTTGCATTGAACGCCGCTGGAGACGCAGTGCCCTAGCCCGTGGCAAAGGGGAGTGAAGAGGGGCTTTGCCCTCTGCCGGGAGTCTGAGAGTGTCCCCTCAAATACAAATCTGCCCCCATCCTGGAAGGATGGGGGCAGAGGAGATAGTTGGCGGAGGAGGCAACACGCAGACAAACTGCTGGACAAGTCCGGGGACCAGTGAAGGATGGGTTGTGGCGGCGGCGCCATGGGCACGTGTGCTCGTGGCGCCGCCCCACGTGTACGCGGCCTGCCGTCTTCTGGTGTCATTCTGAGCTTTCGCGGGCGGTGGGGCGCCGCCAGTCCCAGGACATGACATCGAAGCGAAGGCAGGTGCGCAGAGAGCGGCCAGCCCTCGCCGGGGGCTGCTGGGGGTGTCCCCCAGCGCCTCTGGGCGGGCGGGTGGGAACAAACGGCC
>JACQUI010000160.1 GCA_016210395.1 Chloroflexota bacterium
ATGCGCGACTGGGTCACCAACGTGGGCACTACCTACTACCTGCTGGGGAGCGCCGTGGGGCCGCACCCTTATCCCATGCTGGTGCGCGACTTCCAGTCGGTCATCGGCAGCGAGTCGCGGCGGCAGATGCTGGAAGCGATTGGCCGCCTGCCTGACTACGCCGTCGCCTGCGTGGGCGGCGGCAGCAACTCCATCGGCCTCTTCTACCCCTTCGTGGCCGACGACTCCGTGCGCCTGGTGGGCGTGGAGGCCGGCGGCGAAGGCGTGGAGACCGGCCACCACTCGGCGACGCTCGTGGCGGGCAGGCCGGGCGTGCTCCACGGCTCGTACTCGTACCTCTTGCAAGACGAAAACGGCCAGGTGATGGAGACGCACAGCGTGTCCGCCGGCCTGGACTACCCAGGCGTCGGCCCCGAGCATTCGTATCTCAAGGACATCGAGCGCGCTTCGTACACCGCCGTCACCGACGCGCAGGCGCTGGAGGGCTTCCGCCTCCTGTGCCGCTCCGAGGGCATCATCCCTGCGCTGGAGTCGGCCCACGCCGTGGCCTACGCGGCCCAGCTTGCCCCCACGCTGCCTGCGGATGCGGTTATCCTGGTGTGCCTGAGCGGCCGCGGCGACAAGGACCTCCAGACGGTGCAAGGGCAGGTATAGCTCTCTGTTTGGAAAGTGCCGGCACACTGCCGTTCCGAGGCCATGACGCATTCAGGCCGAAGAACCTAGGGCCTGTGCCTGCTGTTGCGGGATGCCCCAGGTTCCTCGCTGCGCTGGAGACCCTTCATGGCTGTAGTCATGAGCACCCACACGGACGAAATGGTTTTGGCAGCGGCGGGGCGCGGGCTGCTGCCGCAGCCCTGTGCGTGATGGCGAAACGGATGAGGGATGCTTCGCGAGGCGAAACGTTTCCTGTGGACGGTTGGCCGATTGACCACCTCGCTCTAGCATGACAGCGTCGCCCCTTGTTTGAAGGGGTCTCCGCTATTCTCGTACCAGCGACAACCTCGGTTGGCTGGTCTTGTTGGGGTATTCATACCAGGCTGGCAGACCAGAAGAGACTCTTCGTCGCTACACTCCTCAGAATGACAGGGTGTCGCAAGGGTTGACTCCCGTGTCGCGTGTCTATATTATCTTGGCGCAACTACGAACGCACGAAGGAGGACCCCATGGGCACGACCACCATTGGCCAGCTTGAGATCACCCGGTACGTCCAGTCCACCATCAAGATCAAGGCAGGCGGCAAGGTCATCTGGATTGACCCCATCCAGGTGAACGCCGAGCACATCGGCAACGACAAAGCAGACTTGATCCTGCTCACCCATGAGCACGGCGACCACTTCAACGTTGACTGCATCAATGCTCTCTGCAAGCCGGGGACGGATCTGGCGTGCCCCAACAGCGGCGTCATCAACCAACTGGTGGGCAAAACGACCGCCAACCTCAAAGCCGTGAAGGAATATCAAAACGCTAACGTGGGCGGCCTGGAAATCAGGGGTGTGCCTGGCTACAACGAGTTTCACCCCCGCAACAGCATAATAAACAGCTTCAACGTCGGCTACATCTTCAAAGTCGGCGGGCAGCAGGTGCTGCACACGGGCGATACCGGCCTCATCAACGAGTTCAAGACCTTCGGCGCACTGGACATCGCGTTCGTCTGCATCGGCGGCGGATGGACGATGGATGAGACCGAGGCGGCTAAGGCCGTTACCGACGTTTTGAAGCCGAAGAACGCTATCCCGATCCACTACGGCTTTGCCACGGGCGGCGACCCCAACAAGTTCAAGCAGCTTATTGGCGACAAGGCCCAGGTACACGTGTTGGACGCGATTTTCCCGCCCATGCGGCGCGGCTAACCGGCGAGGTCTCTTACGCGCAAGCGGCCCGGCCCCGCCGTTCTGGTGGGGCTGGGCCTTGGTTTTCTGGGGGCAAGGACATGGCGATGCGGCACGTCTCCGGCGAGGCCATCATCCACAAAGTCCCCATGGGCAGCTATGGCAACAACGGCTACGTTGTGGTCTGCCCCAGGACCAACGAGAGCATCATCATTGACACGCCCGCGGAGCCGGAGAAGCTCATCAACGCGGCGGGTGACACCAAGGTCAAGAGCATTCTCATCACCCACACCCACCAGGACCATCTTTTGGGGTTCGAGGCCATCCGGCAGGAGCTCAAGGCCCCCGTGGGCGTCCACACCAGCGAAGCGGCCGCATTGCCATCGCCGCCGGATTTCCACCTGAAGGATGGCGATGTCATCACCATCGGCACAGTAAGCATTCGCGTGTTCCACACCCCCGGCCACACCACAGGGTCCCTGTGCTTCCTCACGGGCAAACACCTCTTCTCCGGCGACACGCTCTTTCCCGGAGGGCCGGGGCGCACACGAACCCCGAAGGACCTGAAGCAGATCCTCGCAAGCATCAGCTCGAAACTCCTCGTGCTGCCCGAGGACACCGTGGTCCACCCGGGCCACGGCAACGACACGACCATCGGCGACTCCCAACTGGAGTACGCGCTTTTCATCAGTCGTCCGCATCCTGAAGGCCTGTGCGGCGACGTCCACTGGCTACGGTAAGGGGGGCGCCATGCCTGGCAAACGCGTTGTGATTCTGGGAGGAGGCTTTGGCGGCGCAGCCGCCGCGCGCACCCTGCGCAAGCTGCTGCCTGCCGAGCATACGGTCACGCTGGTGGACCGCCAGCGGCGCACGTACCTGTGCGGCTCGCTGCCCTGGCTCATTGTCGGCGAGCGCCAGCCGGAGAAGATATCACGGTCGCTGGGCGCGCTCATCCAGCGGGGCGTCGCCTACGCTGAGGCGGAGATAGAAGGCATTGACCTGTCCGAGCGCCGTGTGGCGCTGGGCAACGGCGCCCTGGACTTCGACTACCTGGTCGTCGCAACCGGCGCGGAGTACGACTGGAACGCCGTGCCAGGCGCGCGCCAGGCGCACTCCTTCTACAGCCTTGGCACAGCGCGCAGTCTCAGGGACGCGTTGCGTTCCTTCCGCAAGGGCCGCATCGTCATTGCGGTGAGCCGTCTGCCCTACAAGTGCCCGCCGGCGCCGTATGAGGCGGCCATGCTTCTGGATGCGCTCCTGGCCCATCGCGGCGTGCGGAGCGACGTGGACATACACGTCTTCACGCCGGAGCCTGCGCCGCTGCGCATCACCGGGCCGGAGCGCAGCGCCCAGTTCAAGGCGTACCTTGCTTCGCGCGGCATCACCGTGCACAACAACGAGAGCGTCAAGGAAATTGATCCCGATGGCCGCCAGGTGCGCTTCCAGTCCGGTGAGAGCATTGGATTCGACCTGATGGTGACGGTGCCGGTGCATCGCAGCGCCCCCTTCGTCCGCTCCGCCGGCCTGGTCAACGATTCGGGCTGGGTCCCCGTAGACTCCGCCACGCTGGCAACGAAGCATGCAGGCGTCTACGCCGTCGGAGACGTGACGACTGTCCCCATGGCGAACGGCAACCCCTTGCCAAAGGCGGGCGTGTTCGCCGGCGCGGAAGGCGAGCTGGTGGCCCGGAACATCGCCGCCGAGGTCATGGGCGGGGAGCGGTCCAGGTTTGCCGGTGAAGGCTACTGCTTCGTAGACCACGGCAAGGGCAAGGGCGCGCTGATTCGCGGCTCTTTTCTTGCGGCGGGCCAGCCTCAGGTGGAGCTGACCGCGCCTTCAGTGCAATGGCGGCGGCGCAAAGAGCAGTTTGAGGCGGACTGGCGGGCGTGGAAAGTGTAGGCGGGCAAACACGACGGTAGGGCGACTCGCCGAGCCGAGTAGGGGCGAGCGCCGAGTCGCCCCTACGAATGGACGCCTACGCTATTGGCGGTGCGCTCCTGGATGGCAGTTGCACCATGGCTGCGCCGGGTGTAGTTTTCTCACCCTTGCCGTTCTCCAGCCAGATGTCGCAGTCCACCAGGTGGCGGCTGCCCTCCTGGTGCTTCCTGGTCACTACACCTTTGCAGGTCAGCGTGTCGCCCGGCATGTCCATGCCCCGGTACTGGCAGGAGAGCTTGCACAGCCAGCCGTGCTCGCCGATCCAGCCGGTCATGAGCTGGGCCAGGAACGCGTTCTTCAGCGCCCCGTGGATGATGACGCCGGGAAGGCCGTTGCGTTTGGCGAACTCGGTGTCGTAGTGGATCTGGTAGAAGTCGCCGGAAGCGCCGGCGTACTTCACAAGCTGTTGCGTGGTGGGGTGCTTCACCAGCGGCGGCACTTCCATGCCTTCATGCACGTCTTCCCAGAAGAGGACGTTGGCCATTACAGCCTCCCTTATGGATGAGAATCGTTTGGCGGTAGCCGGCGCGGGCTGCTACCGCAGCCCTTTGCGCAACGGCGAGGCTAGTGGGTGATCCTTCACTGAGGCGCCCGCCAAGCACGGCAAGCTCATTTGACCGCCTCGCTCAGAATCATTCATGCCCCTAACCATGGGTGCGTTTCCTGCCAGCAGACGCTCTCGTTCCCGCTCACCCGCCCTGGAACGCTGGGGGAACACCCCCCGGCAGCAGCCCCCGGCGAGGGCGCGGCTCTCTGCACACCTGGGACGCACAGGCTAATAGGTGATGCTTGTGGACCTCTGGACGGCCACAAGCTGCCCAAGCTGGTTCACGTAGCGCGTTTCCCGCGTCAGGATGATCATGGGGCCAAGACGTCCGGCGCGCTGTGCGACGTTGGAGAGGCGCTGCGTGACCGAGATGCGGTCGCCGGGGCGGACCGGCTCGTTGAACTCCCATTCGCTGCCGCCGTCCAGGACGCGTCTGAACGGGCTTTCCACCTGGACTCGCGGTGGCCCCGCGCGCATGGCCCGGAAGAAGGTCGGCGGCGCGATAGTCCCGCCGAAGCGGGTCCGGCGGGCAGCCGCCTCATCCTGGTAGACGGGGTTCGGATCGTCTATGGCCTCGGCGAAGCGGATGATGGCCCCTCTTTCCACCTCGTACACCTCCGCCTCAGACTCCACGCCGACGGCCTTGCGAAGCGACTCAGGGATGTAGCTCTGCTCCGTAGCCACGGGGCCTCCTGCTCGCTGGACGCGTGCGTTCGTTGCTTCACACAGTTGTGGAGCCGGTGGACCGGCGCGCCGTTTTCGCTGGGTCTGTCCCGTTGCCGGCGGGCGCCTTTGCCGCGCTCAGGGGGGCCAGCTTTTCTTCCCTGATCTGCTGCCACTTCTCCCGGCGCAGCTCCATGTTCAACAGCTCTCGCTGGTAGCGCTGCACGGTCCGTACAGGAGTCATGCCGCATTTCTCAAAGCACCGCTGGGCGCGGTGATTCCAGGTAAGGGTATGCAGGTAAAGCCGTTTGATGCTGGTGGTGGAAAAGAAGTGGTCAATCATGCCGATCATGGCGTCGTACCCGTAGCTGTGGCTCCAGTAGTCGCGGTCACCGATCATGATGCCCAGCTCGGCCTCGCCGAACGCCGTGTTGATGTCGTAGCACATGCAGTTGCCGATGTGCTTGCCCTCTACGGTGTCGATGCCCCAGCGGACCGACCAGGGAGAAGGGTAACGCAGTTCCTCCTGGTAGAAGCGGAAGAACTCCTCGTAGAGCTGTCTGAGAGGCGTGGTGGCGTCCAGCTCGGCAAGCTCTGGGTCGCACCTCCAGGCATAGTCGTCTGGGGCGTCTTCAAGGCGCTTGGGACGGAGGACTACTTTGCCGGCGCGGATCACTTCAACTTTCGTCATCGGGACACCAATTGCCCCCTCACCATGTTGGCAGCCTTCTGGACCAGGGCGATTTCCGTCTCGTAGTTCATATTGCGGACGGCTTCCTCCAGTGGGAACCACTCCACCACGTCGAACTCAGGGTCGTGCAGGGAAGTGGCGCCCCCGGTGGGCGTCATAAGGAAGAAATGAACGGTCTTGTGGCAGCGGACGCTGTCCTGGGCGCGGAAGTACCAGTATTGAATACTCCCCAGCGACGCCACGATTTTGGCTTCCAGGCCCGTCTCTTCCCGTACCTCTCGCAAGGCCGTTTCTTCCAGCGTTTCCTCTGTGTCTGGGCCCCCTTTGGGCAAGGCCCACAGCTTTGGTTGAAGACGCCCGCAGAGCACAATCTCAATTGAGCCGTTGTCTTGGCGGTACACTATGCCTCCCGCCGAGACCTGATGTTCTATTCGCTTCGCTATGGTCATAACAATCCTCTGGTAAGTAGCAGCATTGTAGTAGGGGAGAAGGAAGTGCGCAAGGAACTGAGGAACATGACCGGGCCCACAGGGGTTAGGTAGGCCGGTGCAGGAACTTGAATGCCAGGGGGTCACCTTCCGCTTCCATCTGCTCAAGGGAGTCCTTTGCCGCATCTTGCAGCGCTTCGTCGGGATGCTTCAGGCAGCGCCTGAGCGCTCGTTCCGCCAGCGGGCCGCCAATGGCTCCAAGGGCGTGCACTGCCGCAAGCTGCACCTGGCTATCCTCATCCTGCAACAGAGGGATGATGTAGGGGATTGCCTCCTCCTCGCCGATTTCGGCAAAGGCGTTTGCCGCCTCAAACCGCATGGCGATATCCGCGCTCTTCGATTCGTTCACCAGTGTGGCCAGCCACGCCGGGTCGCACGTGCGGCCCATAGCGTAGAGAGAGCTGAGCCGCAGCTTGGGGTCACTGCTGTTGTACGCCCACTTTATGAGGTCTTTGATGCGTGGTGTATTGTAGCAGGCTGCGGACTCCAGGGAACGGCGGCGGACGTCAATGCTCTCCGTGGGGTTGTCCACAACTGCCAAGAGCAGCTCTTTGATGCGTTCGCCGTCGCGGGGCAGCAGCTTACCTGTCTCCGACATGACGCTGAACTTGCCCAGGGCCATGGCGGCGGCGGCGCGCACCTGCTCGCTGGGGTCGGACTTCAGAAGCTTCATGAGGGGGCCGACGACGCTCCGGTCGTCGCATTCCCACAGGCCGGTGACGGCCTTTTCCCGCACCTGGGCGTCGGGGTCTTCAAGACTTCGCTTGAAGATTGCGTTGAAATCGAGGTCAACGTTGTCTTCTGCGACCGACACCAGCCATTCCGTGATGAGCCTGCGCCGCTCTACAGGAACGGAGGGCCACCAGCGCACAAAAGCATCCAGCTCTTCGTTGGTCAAGCCGGAGAGATTGACAAGCTGCGCATGTTTGGGGGTGGTATTGAGTTGGACGAGCTCTTGGAGATAGCTTTCCAGCATCATATGAGCGTCACCGTTACGCTTCCTTTGCGGAGACTGACACGCTCTTGCAGTATATGGCAGGCGCAGAAAGGCGGCCCCATATCCAGCGCGACTCCAGTCCTATGCCGGCCAGATTGTTCAGGACTTCGTACACGTTGCCGGAGATGACCGTGTCCTTTGCCCTGCCCACAATCTTACCATCTTCAACGCAGTAGCCCATGAGAACGTTGCCGCTGAAGTCTCCCGCCAGGATGTTGCTCTGGCCTGCCCCGAGCATGCTCTCCACTATTATGCCTTTTTTCACGTCCTTGACCATATCTTCAAACGCGGAGTTTCCAGGCTCCATGACGGTCACGCTTGCCGAGGGCAAGGGCGCCATGCCCAGGCTCCAGCGCGTGGCGCTGCCGGTGCTGGGCCTCTTGGCCATGCCGGCGGTCTGCAGGTCGTACAGGAAGTTGGCTGCAACCCCGCGCTGGACAAGAGGCAGCCGGCGGCTGGGGATGCCCTCGTCGTCGGCCATGCCGCTGCCGTGCGTATAAGGGACCGTCGGGTCATCCCACAGCGTGACGCGCTCATCAACGATGCGCTCTCCAAGCCTTCCCGTCAACGGGGATGTGCCCTGAATCACAGAGCGTCCGTTGAAGGCGGAGGTCAGGGGCCAGAGCATTGCGCCGCTGACGCCCCGGGGCGTGAATATGACGGGAAGCAAGCCGGAAATGGGCTGGGCTACTCTGCGGCCCAGCGTCAATTGCTGTGTGACGCTCCGCAGGAGGCTGCCGGTGTCTCGTATGACGCGGCCGGAGTGAATGGTGTCGTAGACGAAGAGCATGTCCGTGCCCTCGACGACGGTGCCTTCCAGGGAAACCTCAAAGTTGCTTTGCGTGTACGTCAGGCTGCATCCCTTGGAGTTGAGTATGGTTGTAGTGGAGACGGTCTTGGACGCCGTCCCCTCGCACAAAACATCCGGGTTCTCGGCCCGCAGGGCGTCTATGAGACCCTGTCCAAGCTGAGCGAGGTCGTCGCCGGTGACGTGGACGGCATCAGGATCGTACACGGGCACCTCCGGATAGTCCATCTTCCCCGGCAGGTCCAGCCGCGACTCTGCCCCGAAGCTGGATACCTCCACCGCTCTGTTGACCAGGCCCTGCAGGTCACTGAGGTTGGTGGTGGAGGCGAAACCGATGCGGCCGTTTCTGACGATGCGGAGGGCAATGCCCTGTGACTCGATTGTCTCCAGGCGCTTCAGGTGGTTGGCCTCGAAGTGCGCCGGAGTCTCTACAGAGGAAACGCAGTAGACCTCTGCCTGCTCGGCAACTTTCAGGGCGCGTTCCAGGACTTCCTGAAGCATGGCTACGCTCCTCCTACCAGGCATTGCCGGATGCGGACGTGCGGGCTTCCGTTGGAGACAGGCAATGGGCTCTGGCCGTCCTTGCCGCAGCCGCCACCCTGGTTCATGTCCAGGTCGTTCCCCACCATGTCCAGGATGGCCAGGGTGGTGAACAGGTTGCCGGAGAGCATCACCGGGCGCAGCAGCTCCTCGATCTTGCCGTTTCGGACCATGTAGGCCTCGCCGGCTGAGAACGTGAACATCTCCATGCTGGTCATGCCGCCGTACCAGTTCTTGGCGTAGACGCCTTCTTTGATGCCGGCAAGCATGTCCTGGAGCGTGGCGGCGCCTGGTTCAATAAGCGTGTTGGTCATGCGGACGATGGGCGGGAAGGCGTGGTTGATGGCGCGGGCGTTGCCCGTGGGCAGCTCCTTCATGGCTGCGGCGGTCTCGCGGGAGTGCAGCCTGCCCACCAGCACGCCCTCTCGAATCAGGTACGTGCGAGCCGCAGGCGTGCCCTCGTCGTCGTACTTGTAGCTCCCTCGCAGGCCGGGGATGGCCGCGCCGTCCACCACGTTCAGGTGCGGCGGGCCGAAGCGCCTGCCCATCTGCATCAGGTCACGCATGCGGTCATCGGTATAGATGTGGTCCGCCTCGGAAAGGTGTCCGAAGGCCTCGTGTATGAACACCCCCGCCAGCACAGGGTCCAGGATGACGGGGTACTCGCCCCCTTTGACCCTGGGGGCGCGCAGCAGGCTGACCGCCTTGCGGCCCAGGTCCTCAGCCACGCCATGCAGGTGTGCGATGAAGTTGAAGTCGCCTAGAGAGCCAACGCTTTCCGTGGACTGCTGCACGTTGCCGCCGTCTCTGGCCATGGCGGACATGCCCAGGTTGATGTCAATCCGCTCCTGCTCGATGTAAGAACCCTCGGAGTTGGCGAAGTAGACTTTGCGGGAACCATCGCCGTAGCTGAGCCAGCACGAGCTGACGCCTTCCACCCCGAGCATCAGGCCAACGTAGTCGTCAAGAAGGCGTTTCTTGTCCGCCAGGGGGATAGCCAGCGGGTTGCTGGGCGCTTCCGCGGGCACGAAATCCACATGGGGCGCCACCTCCGCCAGGGCAACCCGCTCGCCACCTACCCGGCGGGCATGGCTTACTGCAGCCGCTACGTGTTCCTTGAGGTGGGAGATGTCGTTAAAGGAAGCAAACCCCCAGCCGCCGCCGGCCAGCGCGCGGACGTTTCCCCCCAGGCCCACGGCGCGGCCCACTTCCTCCAACTCGCGGCCCCTGTAGCGGAGGGTAGTGGCATCGCTTTCTTCCAGTCGTATTTCCACGTACTGGGCATCATGGCCCTTGAGTGCTTCGCTAATCTGGTCACGCATAGTTGTCCGTTGGGTGTACGGCGGGTGGGGATGGATGGGCGTATTCTATAAGAGGCAACGGCGGACTGGCAATGACACTGCGCCGCTTTTCAGGGTCTTTCGGTGTTCGGGCGCAAGGGTAGAATTCCCGTTCGCCCTGAGCTTGTCGAAGGGCGCCTGCGTGGTTCGACAAGCTCACCACGAACGGGAGTCTGCTCTTGGCATGGGAGAACCGAAGACCCTCGCCGCTTTTTCAGCGCCACCCGTCATTGAGAGGCCGTCTGCCGGATAGTGTATCCTTTGTGTGCTCGGATTGTCCGCCGCGCTTGTTGATCGAACCCCTGAATCACAGGAATCACCTGCTGCCTTGCTTGTCATGAAATCCACCGTCAACAAAGACCAACGCCCGAAAAAGAGCGCCACCGCATCGAGCGGAGATGGACACGCCCTCCTTGCGGTTGAGGAGATCATCCGGCGGTTGGAGGCTCTCTATGGGCCTCTCGGGTGGGAAGCGCGCAGGGATCCGGCCTCCGAGCTTGTCGTGACGATCCTTTCTCAGCACACATCAGACCGGAACGCCGAGCACTCATTTGAGCAGCTTATGGCGGCGTTTGAGTCTCTGGAGGCTGTGGCAAACGCCGATGTGTCTGCCATCGCTAACGCCATCAGGAACGGCGGCCTGGCCAACCAGAAGGCCCCTCGCATCAAGGGAACATTGACCAAGATTCTCCAGCAACGGGGATCCCTGGACCTCGGTTTCCTTGAGGATATGGCCTTGCAGGACGCCAAGGCCTGGCTCACGGCGCTGCCGGGCGTCGGCAAGAAGACGGCGGCGGTGGTCCTGTGCTTCTCCTTCGGCATGCCCGCCCTGCCGGTAGACACCCACGTGCACCGTGTCGCGAAGCGTCTGGGCCTCATTGGCGCGAAGACGACCGCCGATCACGCCCACGATATTCTGGAGGCGATGGTCGCTCCGCAGGACGTGTACCGCTTTCATGTATACCTTATCACCCACGGTAGGCGGGTCTGCAAGGCCGCCAGGCCGCAGTGCGAACGCTGCCCTCTCGCGGACGGCTGCCCCACGGCCCTTGAGCTTGTCTCCAGCATCCCCGCGACAAAAACCTAAGGGCAGGTCTAGAGTGTGTCGTAGAAGGTGTGATGGGCTGCCGGCCTCGACGAGTCGTATCCGTGGACAACGCAGGGGCGGGTTTCAAACCCGCCCCTGCGATTGCACCCTTGGGATAACTCCCGTCAACTTGACTCCTACCTGCCTCCGAGCATCACCAGGGTGAGGGCGCGTCTTCGGGAGGACGGGGAAGCATCATGGCGGTGGGCTCCGGCAGAGAGGACAGCGGAGGCGTGCCTATGTCACGGACTTCCAGGCGCGTTTGGCCGCGGTCACGCTCAATCTGCAGGACCTCCAGCCGCACGGCAGTCCCGGGCTGCATCTGTCCCATGTTCAACCGCCGCTGGAAATTCTCCGACATCTTGGAGATGTGCAGCAGCACAGTGAGGCCGTCCGGCAGCGATGCCAGGACATAGTCCCGCTGGGGTGAAATGCGGTAGATCCGGCCATCGAACTGCTGCCCAACAGTATAGGTCGTGTCGGTGTACGCGCCTCCCTCATAGGGGCGGTAGGTGGATGGAGCCGCCTCGCTTACCCCGGCGGCCGGCGCTGTTGAGGCGCTTGGCTGGCCGCCGTTGGAGCCGTTGCCTTCGCTCGTTGTCGTCATGCCCTGGACCTGCCGCTCGAGCTGGCTGACGCGTTCTTCCAGGCGCAGCACCCAGGCCATGAAGTCGCCTACTTCCTTCGGTGATTCGCCAGGAGCGATGGGCGTGGAGATCCGGGGCGTCGCCACCTCTTTGAGGCCCAGGAACTGGGCAAGCTTGGTCAGCTCGTCCTTGGACCAGGAGTAGCCAGCCCTGGGGTTCCACCGCTGGACGTGGTTGACCCATTGCTCCAGGCCGAACCAGAACCCGCCGTAGCCCGTGGGCGGGCGGATTGGCAACTGATGCCGGACGCCGGGCGGGCTGAGGATCAACAGGTCAGGCCACGGCTTGAAGCTGTCAATCGGCTGTACAGGCAGATGGCTGTCCAGGTAAAACCGCTGGTTGCGCCAGAGCCAGTCCTGCAATGCAGATGACGTGTGCAGCACCTGCTGGTAGAAATTGATTTCTGGCTTGTCCGAATGGAGTTCCGAGTAAACGCCGGAATCCTCTAGCTTTTCCCAGGGTCCGTTCATGTTCCAGGCCCGGATAGGCTTGTCCGATCGCTTCAACTCCGTCAGGATCATGGTAGAGGGGCGGGTAGCTCTCTCAGAAGCAGGCACCTCTCTAATGACCAGCCAGTCAACGTTGCGCTCTATGTCAAACTCGGCGAAGATCCAAAAGTCGTCCGGCAGCTTCTCTACTGCTCTAAGGACTTCCTCATCAACCTTGCTGGTATCTCCAGCATAGATGTGAGCCATGCAGCGTTCCTCCTTTCTTCGGCTATGTTTATTCTGCTACACGCACTGTTGCTCCCATTGCCTGAAGTTTTCTTCGAGGGAATTGTACCTGGAGGAGCGCCCCGTGTACAACTGCTCCGGCGCCAGCGCGCGCTCGAAACGCGCCGGCCGTACCTATGCCTCTCGCTAAGTTTGATGCGGACGGCTCAGGCAATGATGCAATAGAGCCGGAGCGGCGCAGCATACGTGGAGTAGGGGCGCAGCATGCTGCGCCCCTACTCCACAGAGCTCCAACCACGTTGTGCCAGGGTGTCGCTGATACACCGCATTGCCTTGCTTGCAGGGTGTATGCTATAGTTTCCAAGACATAAGAAAAGAAGAGCGGAGACTGTCCTAAAGCGCATGTTGACGAAAGAGCGCAAGCAAGCCATTATCCAGGACTATGGAGCCAGCCCGGAAGACTCGGGTTCCGTAGAAGTCCAGGTAGCCCTCCTCACCGCGCGCATCACCGAGCTTACAGAGCACATGCGGCACAACCACAAGGATTTCGGGTGCCAGCGTGGTCTGTTGACGCTTGTTGGTGAGCGCCGGAGGAAGCTTGCCTATTTGAGCCGCGAGGACATCGGCCGGTACCGGGCCCTCATCGCACGCCTCGGTCTGCGCCGGTAGCACCCCCACCACGGGGTGCTTTCTCTTTCCCCATGGGCGCCGCTCAAAAGAGTAGGAGCTTCCTTCATGGTCGAAACCTTTTCCCGCAACATCGCCGGGCGTACCCTTTCCCTTGAGGTAGGCCGCTTTGCGGAGCAGGCCTCCGGCGCCGTCCTCGTCCGGTACGGCGATACCATTGTCCTGGTCAGCGTCTGTACGGCCCAGCCGCGTGAGGGCGTGGACTTCTTCCCCCTCACGGTTGACTACGAAGAGCGGCACTATGCCGTGGGCAAGATTCCGGGCAGCTTCTTCCGCCGCGAGGGCAGGCCGCCTGAAAACGCCATCCTCTCCAGCCGCCTTACCGACCGCTGCCTCCGTCCGCTGTTCCCCAAGGGCTTCCGCAACGAGGTCCAGGTCATTGCCACCGTCCTCTCTGCCGACCAGGAGAACCTTCCAGAGGTCCTGTCCATCGTCGGCGCTTCGGCAGCCCTGTGCATTTCCGAAATCCCCTTCGAAGGCCCCGTCGGAGCGGTGCGTATCGGGTACGTCAACGATGAATTGACCGTCAATCCCACATACGCCGAGATCCAGACGGGCAGACTCGACCTGGTGGTTGCCGGCACATCCGAGGCGGTGGTGATGGTGGAGGCGGGGGCCAAGGAAGTGCCGGAAGAGATTGTGCTGGAAGCCATGCGCCGGGGACAGGAGGTCAATCAGGAGCTTATTGACCTTCAGCGCGAAATGGTGCGCAAGCTCGGCAAACCCAAAGCCTCGTACACCCCCCTTCCTTCTCCAACGCCTGAGCTGGAAGCCCAACTGGCTGGCCTGGTGAAGAGTCGCGTGGAAGATCTCTTCGTGCAGGGCGCAGCCCGCGGCGAGCGCAACGTCGCACTGGACGCTCTTGAGAGCGAAGCTGTCGAGAAGCTGGGAGAGGCTCACGAGAAGTCCGCTATCAAGGAAGCCTTTGAAAAGCTGGTCAAATCAGTGATGCGTACTCGTGTCCTGAAGCACGGCAAGCGCGCCGATGGCCGTGGGCCGGAGGAGATCCGCCCCATCTCCATAGAAGTAGGCGTCTTGCCCCGTACCCACGGATCAGGCGTTTTCCGCCGAGGTCAGACACAGGTGCTCACCATTGCCACGCTGGGTTCCATGAGCATGATCCAGAACCTGGACACGCTGACGCCGGAAGCCAGCAAGCGGTACATGCACCACTATAACTTTCCTCCCTACTCTGTGGGTGAGGTCCGGCGCGTCGGCAACCCCGGCAGGCGGGAGATCGGCCATGGTGCCCTGGCAGAACGGGCGCTGGAGCCGGTGCTACCCTCGGAGGAGGAGTTCCCCTACGCCATACGCCTGGTGTCGGAGGTGCTCAGCTCCAACGGCAGCACCTCGATGGCCAGCGTGTGCGGAAGCAGCCTCGCGCTCATGGACGCGGGCGTGCCCATCAAGGCCCCCGTCGCCGGCGTGGCGATGGGCCTGATCATGGATGAGGCCACCAGGGAGTACGCCGTCCTCACCGACATCCAGGGCGTGGAAGACTTCCAGGGCGATATGGACTTCAAGGTGGCGGGCACTGCCGAGGGCATTTCAGCCCTCCAGCTTGACGTGAAGGTGAAGGGCATTGACTTCACTGTCATCAGCAAGACGCTTTCCCAAGCCAAGCGCGGCAGGATGTTCATCCTGGACAAGATGCGGGAGGCTATTCCGCTGCCTAGGACGGCGCTCAGCCCCTACGCTCCGCGCATGCTGAAGCTGAACATTCCCGTGGACAAGATCGGCGCGCTCATCGGGCCAGGCGGCCGTACCATCCGGGCCATGACTGCAGAGTACAAGGTGACCATTGACGTAGAAAGCGATGGCACGGTCATCGTCGGGTCCTCCAGCCAGGAGAGCGCTCAACTGGCCCACCGCGCAATCATGGGACTGGTAAAAGACCCCGAGGTTGGCGAAATCTACACCGGGAAAGTCACGCGCATCATGGGGTTTGGCGCTTTCGTAGAAATCCTTCCCGGCAAGGAAGGCCTGGTGCACATCAGCGAGCTGGCCGAGCGCCGCGTGGAGCGGGTGGAGGACGAGGTCAAGGTAGGCGACGAGGTCACGGTCATGATTACTGAAGTAGACCGCATGGGCAGGCTGAACCTGTCCCGCAGGGCCGTCTACGCCGAAGGAGCGCCACGCGAGGGCGGAGAGCAAGCGCCTGTGCCGCCCCGCCCGGAGGGCGGTCCCCCCTTTGGCGGCGGCGACCGGGACCGGCGTCCCGATGACGGGCAGGGACAGCGTCCCATGTCCGGCCCACCCAGGCGTGATGGCCCTGATTTCCGCAGAGGCCCTGGCCAGCAGGGCAGGGGGCCTGGAGACAGGGGTCCCGGCGGTCCCCGGTTTGGCGGCCCTGGCCGCGACCGCGGCCCCAGACCCTAAAGGATGAGGAGATGTCTCCTATCCGCGTCATCGTCAACGGCGCCACGGGCCGCATGGGTAAAGAGACCCTTGCGGCCCTTTGCCGTGACCCCGAGACAACGCCCGTAGGCGGCGTGGGCCGCTCTGCCTCGGGCGCTACCCTCCCTTTGCCGGCCGGCGGCTCCATTCCCTATGACACCAACCTGACGACGCTGTTGGACCGCGTCCATGCCGACGTGATTGTGGACTTCACGAATGCCCAGGCATGCCTGGCTGCCGCGCGTATTGCCGCTGAGCGGGGCGCAGGCTTCGTCACCGGCACGTCCGGGCTCAGCGCCGCCGACCTCGACGCTCTGCGCAATCTGAGCCGGAAGCACAATACCGGAATCATCGTTGGCCCCAGCTTTGCCATCGGCGCAGTCGTCATGAACCACCTGGCGCGTGTTGCCGCGCCCTTCTTCGAGTACGTGGACATCTTTGAAGCGCACCACGAGGCGAAAATAGACGCTCCCTCCGGCACTGCCCTGGCCCTTGCCCGGGCCATGACCGCCGAGCGCGCGTTCAAACGGCCCCTGCCGGAGAAGGAGCCGCTGGCCGGCGCGCGCGGCGGCGAGTTCAACGGCGTCACCATCCATAGCACGCGCATGCCCGGCAGGCTGGCTGCCCACGAGGTCCTCTTCGGCATGGCCGGCCAGACGCTGTCCATCAAGCACGATACCCTCACGAGGGAATGCTTCATGCCCGGTGTCCTCATGGCTGTGAAAGAAGTGGTCAAGCGCCGCGATTGCGTCGTAGGCCTGGAGAGCCTCCTGGGCCTGAAGTAGAGCCTCGTCGTTGCCCGTGGCAGCGGCGAGGCAAGCCTGAGCTTCTTCCAAGACCTAGCGATCTGTGGACTCAACTAGAACATCCAAAGGCCCTCGTTCTGCGCCTCTGAGCGCCGGGGGCAACAAGGAGCAACACGTGGCTAACCCGAATGTGGTTGTGGTCGGCGCGACCGGCGCTGTGGGTCGCGTCTTCCTGCGTATCCTCGAACAGCGCCATTTCCCCGTCAACCGACTGCGCCTGTGCGCATCGCCAAGGTCTATCGGCAAGCGCATCAAGGTCAACGGTGACGAGCTACCCCTGGAAGCGACTACGCCCGAGATATTCGACGACGCCGACTTCGCCTTCATCTCCGCTAGTACAGCCGTGAGCCGCGAGCTGGTGCCGGTTGCGGCGCAGCGGGGCGCTTTTGTTATTGACGATAGCTCGGCCTATCGCATGGACCCCAAGGTGCCCCTGGTGGTGCCGGAGATCAACCCGGAAGACCTGGAGTGGCACCGGAACATCTCGGCCATCCCCAACTGCTCCACCACCCAGATGGTGATGGCGCTTTACCCCTTGCACAAGGCCAACCCCATCAAGCGCATTATCGTAGACACGTACCAGGCTGTCTCGGGCACGGGGACGCTGGCAATGGAGGAGCTGCGCGAGCAGAGCCGCTCGCTCCTGGATGGCGGCGCTCCAAAGGTTGCCGTGTATCCGCACCGGATCGCCTTCAACGTGATGCCCCACATCGAGCCGTTCATGGAGGACGGCTACACGCGGGAAGAGCAGAAGATGCTGTACGAAACGCGAAAAATCATGCACGCGCCTGACATCGCCGTGTCGGCCACGTGCGTGCGCGTGCCCGTATACCTGTCCCACAGCGAGGCGGTGCACGTGGAGTTCACGGAGCCGATGGAGCCGGAGGAGGCGCGTGACCTAATGGCCGCATTCCCTGGCGTCATCGTGGTGGATGACCCGAAGAAGAATCAGTACCCGCTTGCCATAGACGCCGCCGACAAGGATGAGGTCTTCGTGGGCCGCATACGCAAGGACTCCTCTTGCGCCAATGGCATCGCCATGTGGGTCGTCTCGGACAACCTGCGCAAGGGCGCGGCGACGAATGCCATCCAGATTGCGGAAGAGGTAGTGAAGCGGGAGCTCCTAAGGCCGCGGGGATGAATGGAGAATGAATATGGCTGAACCGCAGGTCGTGTTTGAGGTCAAAGCGCCCAAGAGCCTTCCGTCTGATACCTATCCCCTAGTTTGCGACAAATGCGGGAAGGAAATGGGTATCCTTGTACTGCCGTACTTTGGCGTCAGGCATCACCTGGATCCAATTGCAAGATGCAAGGAATGCCTGGATGCCGCTGAGAGGACTGAGAAGGCAAGAGGCTAGGTTACTCGGTGCATCTCAGGGGCATCACCACCATCCAATAGCCTGTGCTACACTACGCTATCCCCAAACAAGAGGCGTCCTATGACTGAAATAGGCAGACTGCTGACAGCTATGGTCACTCCCTTCGATGCCAAGGGGCAGGTGGACTACGGGCAGGCCAAACGCCTGGCCCAGGCCCTCATCGCTTCCGGCAGCGACGGCGTGGTGGTGGTGGGCACGACGGGGGAGTCGCCCACGCTGACGCCGGAGGAGCAGAAGCGCCTTTTCAGGGAGATCAAGAGCGCGCTCAACGGCAAGGGCGCGGTCATCGCCGGCACCGGCAGCAACAGCACCGCGGAGGCTGTCCACTACACGCAGGACGCTCAGGAAGCGGGCGCCGACGGCTGCCTGCTGGTGGTGCCCTACTATAACAACCCCACCCAGGAAGGGCTGTACCTCCACTTCAAAGCAATTGCCGAGAGCACCGATCTGCCCTGCATCCTCTACAACGTGCCCAGCCGCACGGTGACCAACCTGGCCGCCGAGACCGTCGTGCGGCTGAGTGGCCATCC
>JACQUI010000167.1 GCA_016210395.1 Chloroflexota bacterium
ATGGGCGGCAGCATGGGCAGCGCCGTGGGGGAGAAGGTCGCCCGCGCCTTCGAACGCGCCATCAAGAAAGGCCTGCCGGTCGTGAGCGTCGTAACCAGCGGCGGCGCCAGGATGCAGGAAGGGGTACTCTCTCTTATGCAGATGGCCAAGACCGCGGCCGTGGTCCAGCGCCTCCACGCGGCGGGCCTGCCCTACATCTCGGTATTGGCCAACCCCTGCACTGGCAGCGCCTACGCCAGCTTCGCCAGCCTGGCCGACTACATCGTCGCCGAGCCGGGCGCCCTCATCGGGGTGGCGCCCTTGCGCGCGGTGCAAGAGGCAGCGGAAGGCCCCCTGCCGCAGGGCGCCCACACGGCGGAGGCCCACCTGCGACACGGCCTGGTGGACCAGGTGGTGGAGCGGTCCAAGCTGAAACCGCTGCTCGCGGCGACTCTGGAGCTACTGGGAAGGCGCCAGAGGCTCAAGTCCAAGCAGGGGCGCGGCACCTTCAAAAAGACCGAGGCGGACACCCAGGCCTGGCACCAGGTCCAGCTTGCGCGCCATGCCCGGCGTCCCTCCGCCACCGATTACATCGCGCGGCTCACCCCCTCCTTCATAGAGCTCCACGGCGACCGGCTTTACGGCGACGATCCGGCCATCATCTGCGGCCTGGGCGCCCTGGACGGCAGGCCCGTCATGTTCATTGGCCAGGAGCGGCATCGGGGGGGCGGCGGCCAGCAGGGGCGCGCCTACCCCGAGGGCTTCCGCAAGGCCCAGCGGGCCATGAGGCTGGCCGCCAAGTTGCACCTGCCTCTGGTGACACTCATCGATACCCCCGGGGCCTTCGCCGGCGTGGAGGCCGAGGAGCGGGGCCTGGGGAACGCCATCGCCGAAAGCCTGGCCCTGATGTCGGACCTGCAGACGCCCATCGTCTCCTGCGTTACCGGTGAGGGGGGCAGCGAGGCCGCCCTGGCCCTGAGCGTGGCCGACCGGCTCCTGATGTTGGAGCACGCCATCTACGAGGTGATATCGCCCGAAGCCGCCGCCAACCTGATCTACGGCGACCCCGAGCGGGCCGAGGAGATCGCCGGCGCGCTGCGCCTGACGGCCTACGACTGCAAGGACCTGGGGGTCATCGACGCCGTGGTGCCCGAGCCCGCCGAGGGGGCCCACAACGACCACGATGAGGCGGCCCGCCTCCTGAAGCGCGCCCTCCTGGAAGAGCTGCGGCAGCTACAGGGAATACGGTTGGGCAGCCTGCTCCGCCAGCGGCACGAGCGGTACCGGAAGATGGGTGAGAACAGCCATCAGTTCCGGGAGGCCCTCAGAGAGCGGGTGCGCCGACTGCGCCGCCGGCTGCGCCGCGGGCGCGGCGCCAAGGGAGGCGCCCCAGAAGAGGCCGGCGAGGAAGGGCCCCCGCCCATCCCCTAGCGGGTGCGCAGAGGGACGAATCTCCTATAGGGCCTGCTAGGGTAGCTCAGGGGCGCAAGGCATATAATAGCCACCACGGTGCAAAGCCGGGTCTCGGCACACAGGGGCATCGGTGATAGGGTCGCTCAGAATCAGTCACTTCAAGTCGATACGGGAGCTCGCCCTCAGCCCCCGTAGGCTCAACATCTTCATCGGGCGGCCAAACGCCGGCAAGTCCAACATCCTTGAATCCCTGGGGCTGATGTCATTCTTGTGGTACGGGCAATTTGGGTATTCTGCCGGGCAGTTCGTCAGGTTTGAAAGGACCAGCAACCTCTTCTACGACGAGGCGTTAGACCAGCCCCTGGAGATATCCTGCGATGACCGGAGAATAACCCTCGGATTTAAAACAGGGTTTGAGGGGGTATTCAGCTCCGACAAAAGACAACCGAGGCAGGCTCTATACGGTGGTCACGGTGCACTGCAGAATTCTGGTGGCTATGTTCAGGAGGTGGCTGATTTCAAGGCCTATCGCTTCAGTCAGGTCGCCCAATTCAAAGAACTCGATAGTGATTGCCTGGTCCCCCCGTTCGGTGAGAACCTCCTGTCTCTGCTGCTCTCCAACAGAGAGCTGCGGGCCACGGTGAACCAGCCCTTCTCGTCCATGGGGCTGCGATTGAACCTCCGGCCCCAAGAGGGAAAGCTGGAGGTCATAAAGCAGTTGGAAGACGTGATCGTATCTTATCCATATTCTCTGGCGTCGGAGACCTTGCAGCGTCTGACCTTCCACATAGCTGCAATCCTGACCAACAAACAGTCAATCATCATCCTCGAAGAGCCGGAGTCACATGCCTTCCCCTACTACACTAAGTATCTAGCCGAGCTCATATCCCTGGACCGGAACGAAAACCAGTACTTCATCTCGACGCATAACCCATACTTCCTGCTGCCCATCGTCTCCAAGGCACCTTCGTCGGACGTACAAGTTTACTTGACCTACTACGAAGACTATGAGACTAGGGTGAAGCCACTGTCCGAGCAGGACTTGGCTGAGTTGGGCGAGATTGACGCTTTCTCCAACCTGGACAGATATCTTGAAGCCAAGTGATCTACGTCGAATGCTATACCGAAGAAGCGCTGGTTCGGACCTTAACCAATCTCCCGCGACGTGAAGTTATCCATGAATTTCAGGGAAAGTCACAGGCGGTTTTCCAGATAAGCAGGCGAAGAGACAGCAAAGGCCTGGTGGACGAAGACCCAGCCGCGATACAGCCGACCTACTTCCAAAGGCTGAGCGTTGCTGAAGACCTTCAAGCAAATGGCCTGCGGGTCCTACGGGACAATCAGAACAATAACTCCATCATTCTGCTGTGTCCTCGGTTCGAGGAGTGGGTAGTCAAGGTGGCTCAGAGATCTAACCTAGACTTGGTCACGTACGGCCTGCCACCGGAACCGATCAGACTTCACCGGGTCGTGAACGATGACCTCCGCAAAATCGAGCGTCTTTTTAGTGATCTGAGCGACTCTGACGAGTTCAAAGCCCTCCGCAGCCTACTGCAATCCTAACTCAGCAAGAGGTGCAGCGTAATGGCGAAGATATGCGATTTTTCCCTGGGGGGCCGGGTGGCGATCGTGACCGGGGGCAGCCGTGGCATCGGACGCTCCATCGCCCTGGGGCTGGCCGAGGCCGGGGCACACGTTGTGGTCGCGGCGCGCAAGCGGGCCGACCTGGACCTGGTGGTGCAGGAGATCGAGGCCCTGGGACGGCAGGCCCTGCCCGTGGAGTGCAACGTACGGGAGCGGGAGCATCTGGACAACCTGCTAAAGGCGACTCTGGCCCGCTTTGGCCGCCTGGACATCCTGGTTAACAACGCGGGCACAAACCCTGTCTTCGGGCCCATCCTAGACATGGAGGAACGGGCCTGGGACGTGGTCATGAACACCAACCTTAAAGCGGTCTTCCTGCTCAGCCAGGCCGCCGCCCGGACCATGAAGGAGCAGGGCGGCGGCTCCATCATCAACGTCTCCTCCGTCGGGGGTCTGCGCGCTTCCAAGGGCCTCGGCGCCTACTCCGTCAGCAAGGCGGGGCTCATCATGCTGACCCGCGTGCTGGCCGCCGAGCTGGGCGCTTACGGTATTCGGGTCAACGCTATCGCACCCGCCATCATCCGCACCAAGTTATCGGAGTACCTCTGGAAAACGCCGGAGGTCTACGAGCCGGCGGTGAAGGGCACGCCCCTGGGACGCATCGGGGAGCCGGATGAGACCGCGGGCGCCGTGGTCTTCCTGGCGTCCGACGCCGCCCGCTACATCTCCGGCGCCGTGATCCCCCAGGACGGCGGGGCGGGGGCCTAAGAGGGAGGCGCGCATGGGCAGCTTGGACAAGCAGGTCGCCCTGGTCACCGGGGCGGGACGAGGCATCGGCCGCACCATCGCCCTGCGCCTGGCGCGCGAGGGTGCGACCCTGGTCGTGAGCGACATCGTCGAGGCTAGTGCCCGCGCCGTGGCCCAAGAGATCACCGCCGCCGGGGGCAAGGCGTTAGCCTTCAAGTGCGACGTGACCATCAGACCCCAGGTTATAAGGATGGTCCGGGATGCCGCCGGGACCCTCGGCAGGATAAACATCCTGGTGAACAACGCCGGCATCGTGCGGGTAAAGCCCTTCCTGGAATTGGACGACGACGACTGGGACGATGTCTACCGGGTCAACGTCCAGGGGGTCTTCATCTGCACCCAGGAGGTAGCCCACTCGATGGTCGAGATGGGCGGCGGCGGACGGATCATCAACATCGCCTCCATCGCCGGACGGGAGGCAACTCCCAACATGGTCCCCTACTGCGCCAGCAAGGCGGCCGTCATCTCCCTCACCCAGGGCTGCGCCAAGGAGCTGGCCCGCTACAAGATCAGCGTCAACGCCGTGGCTCCCGGCGTGGTGGA
>JACQUI010000168.1 GCA_016210395.1 Chloroflexota bacterium
ATCGTCCTGCTGCTGCTGGTGTACCTGGGACTCCTTGACGCCGGCACAAAGGTCCAGCAGGGGTTTGCCACGGCATACCAGGTCTCCGAGGAAACAACGGATGCAGGCAGAAACACGGCGATGAGCCTCTCCAGTGTGACCGTGACAGCCGGAGGGGGGCGGGTTGACGCAAACCTGACCAACACAGGCGCAAAGGTCATTCGCCTCTATGGGAAAGTGGACCTGGTCGTGGACTACACGGATGGCAGCAGCGTTCGGCGAATCAAGCGGCTTCCCTATCATGCCTCTCCGCAGGGGGCAAATGAGTGGACCTACACCGGCATCAGTCCGGATAGCCGCAACCCTGACCTCCTGGACCCCCAGGAGGTCGCCGCGCTGAGGGTAGACCTGACGCCATCCATGAAGTCGGCGACAAGCGGGGTGCTGACCATAACTACGGACGGGGGGGCAATGGCGCGCAGCACGTTCTCGTACTAGGGCCGGCGCCAGGCTTACCCCACAGACAGGAGGACACCATGGCGAAGCAGAGCCAGCGTGAAGCAGAAGAAAAGGGCAAGGATGGAGTCATTCGCCTGGGCAAGCCGGAGATGGACAACAAGATGGGCGGCGGCATCCCGGCCGGCTCACTGGTGCTGGTGGAAGGACAGTCCGACTCGGGCAAGAGCGTCATAGTCCAGCACTTCATCGAAGGCGCCCTTCAGGCCGAGCTGAACGTCGCCGCGTACACCAACGAAAATACAGTGAAGAGCCTGATCCGGCAGATGGAATCCCTGGGCATGGACGTCCTGGACTATTTCCTGCTGGGCAATCTGACCATATTGCCCTTGGACGGGCTGGAAGAGGGCGAAACTCCGGAGTCACAGTTTGCGCGGCTCGCTGAGCATCTCACCGAGCTGCCGCTGGATTGCACGGTGGTTTCCCTAGATTCCATCACCAACCTGGTAACCCATGCGGATGAGGGCAAGGTGATAGATTTCTTTACCCGCTGCAAGAAGATCTGTGATATGGGCCGGACCATGTTCCTCGTGGTCCATTCCTCTGCGTTTAGTGAGGAGATGTTTGTCAGGGTCCGATCGCTGTGCGACGCCCATTTCAGCTTGAAGATTACGTATGTAGGAGACCGGATGGTCAAGATGCTGGAGGTGGCAAAAGTGCGGGGGGCGGAGAGGAGCACGGGCAACGTCATTACCTTTGACATCGAGCCTAATCTGGGCGTCAAACCAATCCCAATTGTCATGGCCAAGGCATAAGGGCCACGGGTTACCCCTTCCCCCCAAGGAGGGAAGGGAGGGCGCCTCCCCCCACAAAGGGAGGGAGCCAGCCTCCCCCGGTGGAAGCTTACCAGGCAACAATGGAACGCATCTTCCAGCGTGCGAACGTAGCATGACGACAGCAACACTCCGAACGCAGGTGGTGGACCACGGGCATGAGGGAGACCTCAAGAACTGCCCCGTGTTCCGCATGATGCCCGCTGACCTGCGGGAGAAGGCAGAGGCATTCCCGCCGCTGATGGACTACCTGCACGTCATGCCCGTGGAGGAGTTGGGCATCCCCAAGTACGTGCCCGAGCTCAGCCGGAAGATGGGCGATCTGAAGAATCCAAATATCATCTATCCGGTCAGGGACCACCTGTTCGTCCACATCTACCCAGACGCCAAAGACAGCCGGAACGTCTACGCCTCCATTGAGCCGGGCATGTTCGACAATGTGGACGAGGTCATCCAGGACATCGAGCTCAGGTTCCTGGGTTTCGTCCACGAGCTAGAAGCGTACAAGTCTGTGGAGGAGCGACGCGCCATCCTGTTGAGCTCCCTTGACCGCGTGGTCGAGATGCCCTGGCAAGGGAAAGCCCATGCCTCTCTCTGCAAGGTAGTGCTCAAGCTGCGTTCCAGGCTCGCCGGCAATAACAAGAAGCTTGTGCTGACCAAGAAGCAGTATGACGCAGTCCGCTACAGGTTGGAGCGGGACAAGATCGGCATGGGCGTTCTGGAACCATTGCTCCAGGACTCCAACATCGAGGACATTTCCTGCAGCGGGCTGGGGTTCATCTTCATCGAGCACAAGGTGTTCCGCAGCGTCAAGTCCAACATCTCATTCCATTCGATGGAGGAGCTGGACCACTTCGTCGTGCGCATGTCGGAGAAGATCGGCCGCCCGGTGACCTTCCGCGAGCCGGTGGTGGACTCCACCTTGCCAGATGGATCGCGCATCAACATCGTCTTCGGCGGCGACGTCTCAAAGCGCGGCTCTAACTTCACCATACGAAAGTTCGCGGACGACCCGATGAGCATCGTCCAGCTTGTGGAGTTCGGCAGCCTCTCCTGGCAGATGGCTGCCTACCTCTTCATCATGCTCCAGCACGGCATGAACATGTTTGTGGCCGGCGAAACGGCCTCAGGCAAGACGACGCTGATGAACGCGCTCACCACCTTCATCAAGCCCAACGCCAAGATCGTGTCAATTGAGGACACACCCGAGCTACAGGTGCCGCATCCCAACTGGATCCGCGAGGTGGTCCGGGGGACGAGCAAGCAGTCCCAGGCGTCATCCGTTACGATGTTCGACCTCCTGAAAGCAGCCCTGCGGCAGCGCCCCAACGAGATCATCATCGGCGAGATCCGAGGCGAAGAAGGCGCCATCGCCTTTCAGGCGATGCAGACAGGCCACTCGGCCATGGCCACCTTCCATGCGTCCACGGTAGAACGGCTCATCCAGCGTCTCACCGGCGACCCCATCAACGTGCCGAAGAACTACATTGACAACCTGAACCTGGTGGTCATCCAGAGCGCCGTTCAACTGCCCGATGGCAAGCAAGGACGGCGCACGACTTCTATTTCGGAAATCATCGGCTATGACCCGGTTACCCAGGGATTCGCCTATGTGGAAATTTTCCGCTGGAACCCGGCTACCGACACCTTTGAATACCCGGGGTACATGAACAGTCCGTTGCTGGAAGAGCGCATCTCCCTGATGCGCGGCATCGCTCCGGCGCAGAAAAGGTCCATCTACGAAGAGGTAGAGAGGCGTGCCACTATCCTGGAGCGGCTCAGCCAGAAAGGCGTGAGGTCCTTCCGTGACGTCTACAGCATCATTGCCCAAGCCTACCGGCGGGGCCTCATCCGCTAGGCGCAAGCGCAAGACACCTCAACAGCAGCAAGCCCCTGCAGACGAAGGGGCCATTGGGTACGACCTGGTCACGCAGCTCACTTACATGACCAATGTCGCCCTGGCCTCTGCGTCCCGGGACCAGATCTTCGAGAAAACGGCGCAGTTGGACCTGAAGACTGTCGGGCCGTTCAACCAGGTGTACCAGGCGGTCAGGCGCTTGGGCATCGAGTACACCGCCGCCTTCCAAATGGTGGCCAGGACCACCCGCTCCCGGGTTCTGAAGAGCATGTTGCTTCGCTTTTCAGGGGCCCTGGGCTCCGGCGACTCAGAGGCGACCTTCTTGGGAGCAGAGCTCCGCGTGGAGATGGAACGGTATGAAGAGCACTATGAGCGCAGCCTTGAGTCTTTGCGCAAGTGGACTGATGCCTACGCGTCGCTGCTGGTGTCGGTCATTCTCATCATCGTCGTTGCCATGGTGTCCACCATGATCTCCCAGATCTCCCAGGGGTCTATCCTGGTGCTTGGGTTCCTTATGATCCTGATCACGGGGGTGGGCGCCTGGATCATCTTCCGCGTGGCCCCGCAGGAAGCCACGATGTACACTGGCGAAAGCTACATGCCGCCGGTCCGCCGGCTCGCCTACGCCGCCGCGCTGTTCATTGCGGTACCAGGGCTGGTCGTAGCGCTGATTGTCGCGGCATTCAAGGGCGTCCCCTACGGGCTCGTTATTGGGGGCATCGCCACGCTGCCGGCAGGCATCCTCATAGCCATAGACGAGGGCCGTGTGAGCAAGATTGACAGCGATCTTCCCCACGTGCTGCGCTCGCTGGGCGCCACCACCTCTGCCCTGGGCAGCACGATCTCGGTGGGATTGGACAAGATGGACCGGCGCTCCATGGGCAAGCTGGAGCCGTATATGGAGCGGCTGAACACGAGGCTGGGGTACCGCCTTTCTCCAGAGACCTCTTGGGGGCGCTTCGTTTCAGAAACGGGCAGCGAGTCGGTGCGGAGGACCTTCCGCTGCCTTATTGACGCCATCAACATGGGCGCGCCGCCGGACCACGCCGCAGTGAACGCCAGCGACCTGGCCCTGCGGCTCTACCTGCTCCGGGCAAGGAGGACCCAGGTAGCCAACACCTTCGCCTTTCTGGTCATACCGTTGCACGTCTCCATGGTCGGGCTCATCATGTTCATCTTTTCCATTGTCGAGCTCTTCAACAAAAAGATTGGGTCGGTAATCGCCGAAATGGACGCGGCCGGCGGACCAGGGGCCTCGGCTATGCCCAACCTACCCTACTTTCAGACGCATGACTTGGGACTGCTGGGCTTCCTGACAACCGTGGTGGTCGTATCCCTTGCCCTTGCGAACGGGCTTACCCCCGTGTTTGCGCTGGGGGGACACCCTCTCAAAGCAGGTCTCTACGTGGGGATCAGCTCGGTAACCGCCGGCCTCACCATGATCATCATTCCCAATATCGCAGCCGGTTTGCTCCCAGCCTGACCTGGTCAAGCGGAAAGGAGGCAGAGCTATGGGCCTGCCAAGCATCAAGCGGCTTCTGAGACTGAATGGCGACAAAGAGATCAAGGACATCCCTCTCCCTCCGCCAAGGGACGATGAGGGGGCCGGCGCCGGGGACATTCTGCTCCCAACCGCGTCTGCCGAGGCCAAAAAGGGTGGCGGCCTCAGCCGGGATGCCCTTCAGTTGGAGGGAGACCAGAAGAAAGCGGCGGGGGGCATGGACGACCTGTTGGGCGCCGGCGGCAAGCCAAAGTCAGGCTCTGCGGCAGGCGGCGGCCTAGACGATCTCCTGGGCGGCAGCGACAAGCCCAAGCCGGGCACCCAGGGAGGTGGAAGTCTGGAGGCCCTGCTTGGAGGCAGCGACAAAGGCGGGAGGGCCGGCGACGACGCAGGCGGCGGGAGCGACCTTCTGGATGTCTTTGAGAAGGAGGAGCAGATAGACCCGCAACTGGCGGCAATGGCTTCAAAGGTGCCTGACGTCAGCCCGCAAGAGCTGCTGACCAGCGCACGGGAGGTGATGTCTTACTTCGGCTCAGGCCGATAACGTAGTTTCCTCCTTGCTTTGGGGTGGCGGAGCCACACATCGCTTTGCGATGCCGGACTTCGCCTAGGTGCGGCAGCGGCTCCGCCACCCCTTTTGCCGGCGCGGGATGGCGTCTTCGAGGCCTGCTCTGCTTCAGGGCTGCCAAGAAACGCCCTATCTGCGCCTGCAATCCGTTGTGACCCTTTCTCCACTGGTGATAGGATAACGATGCCTTACGCCGAGGTGCTATAGTGTTGGTAAGTAATTAGCAGTACCCCCGGCCGTGGTTAACCCTGCAATCCTTTGTGTAGAAGTGCGCTGTGAATACTACACCTAAGTCAGGACACACGAACGGAGCCTCCCCAAAGGGTTTCCCAACGAATGGGAAGGTCCCCTTTGAAGGCGCCATGATGGCGCAGCAGTTGGAGATCTATGCCAGGGAGCTCGCCCAGTACTACCATGAGAGCCGCCGCCTGGAAACCGCCCTGCACGACCAGATGGCGGAGCTGAAGGAGTCCCGCCAGCGCATCGTGGTGGTGGAAGAGGCCCTCCGGAAAGAGATCGCGGAACTGCTGCACGGCAGGGTCCAGACGAAGCTCTTGGTGGCCTGGCACAAGCTGGGACAGTGCCTGGAGCTACTGGACTCCGACCCAACCCTGGCAAAAGCCCTCCTCTCCCAGACCAGGGACGAGTTGGACAGCATCCGCGAAAAGGACGTGCGCCAGGCCGCCCACCTGCTGCACCCCTCCATCATTCAGATTGGCATTTTGCCTGCCATCCAAACCCTCGCCGGGGCCTACAAAGAGCACTTCTGCGTGGGCATTGTCGTTGGGCCTGGCTTCGCGGAGTTGGACGACCCGCTGGAAAACAGGATTCCGGAACCTACCCGGTTGGTCATCTATCGCATCCTGGAAGAGGCGATAACCAACGTGTACCGCCACGCCAAAGCCACGCACGTGGAGATCTCGCTTCACCTCTCCCCGTCCGACTGCCTCAGCGTCGTGATCGCCGACAACGGCAAAGGCTTTGACGTCTCGGTCAACCCGCCAGGCCTGGGCCTAACCAGCATCGCGGACCGTGTAGGCTCGGCGGGCGGGACATGGGAAATAGAAAGCGCGGTCGGCATGGGGACAACCCTGCGCGTCTGCATTCCCCTCGCCGTTCCAGCCCACGCAATTGGGCTTCAGGGCCGCGCCCTCCGCTATCAGCTCGCCAACGTGTGACTGCAAAGAGCAAAGAGAAACGAAAGGGCCGGCAATGCCGGCCCTTTCGTTTCTCTTTGCATGTCCGCTGAAAAGGGTGGAGCTACCTCTGCAGCAGCCCCATGACCGCTTTCCCCGAAAACCTTCCCTTCCGAACGAAGCCCCTTGCCCCTACCCTCGCTGCCATGTCCCTGTTTTGGGGATGATCAAAGGCGCTGGTCATGACAACCGACAGGTCGGGTCGAACGTCTCGCATCCTTTTGCAGATTGCGAACCCGTTGATCCCCGGCAGTTGGACGTCCAGCACAACCACATCCGGCTTCAGCAATGCCAGAGCCTGCATTGCGCTTTCACAGTCAAAGGCTTCCCCAATGACCTCCAGGCCAGGTTCACCTTGCAACAACTCCCGCGCAAAGTCCCTGAACTCAGGCTGGTCATCCACAAGAAGGACTGTTAGCGGTCTAGGAGTGGCCATCAGAATCACTTCAAGCATAGGATGCGCGTATCTGCAGTTGGCTTGTTGCGGCGCCCACGATACTACTGTACCAGGTGCGCAACACCGCGTTAAGGGTGTAATCCCCTAATTCTAGCAAAAACTCCCCATTAGAACAGCAGCGGTACGGTCTCTTTTGACGGGACGCCACGAAGCTGACTGCTCCGCGCAAAGCCTGTAAGCGCCTTGATGGACACCATTTCATCTCATCCTCAGGCTACTTGGTTGTAGGCGCGAACCTTCCGTCCATTTTACATAGTAACACTACGGCTAAGGTTTTGAACTGGATTTCAGTTCTAGCAGGGCGAAACGGGGCGTGACAGGCCATAGCTTGCCGTCAGAGGGGCTTATCATACAAAGGGAACGCACACGCGACGATGACGTTCCCGTGGTTGGCGCAAGGGGCGTTGCTGGATTTCTGGGGCAAACCCCACAGGGCCGGTGAAACGCCGAAGGAACCGCAGCCCCCTCAGGAGCTGTTGGGCAGCGGGCAGAGGAGGAAACCTAGGGTTGAAACTGCATCTCTTGCAGGTAGATGAGCACCGCCGTTACACGCGGCTGGACGCCTGAGTCCGACCGGTCCACGACCAGGTCCTGGTAAATCAAGTTGACCTGGTTCTCCACAGACTTCTCGGATATGACCAGCGACTCGGCCACCGCCCGGTTGGTGTACCCCTGCGCAATCAGCCTCAGGATCTCCCGCTGGCGCGGCGTGAGCCGGGAAACCCGCCCGCCTTCCTTTGGCCTGCCTGCGGTCACCAGGTTGGGGTCCAGGACGACGAAACCCGCGGCGGAACCGGTGATGGCCCGCTCCAGCGTGTGGACATTGCTGATGGACTTTTTCAGCAGGTAGGACCAGCCGTGGGCCGCTTCCGGCGGAAGAGTATTGATGACCTGGGGATAGCTGTGGTTGGAGAGAAGAAGAATGCCGATGGAGGGGAGGAGCTGCCGGAGCCGCAACCCCACCTGCACGCCGTTCATGTTGTTGCCAAGGTTGATGTCCAGAATGGCTACCTGAGGCTGGAGCTCTGGGGCGGCCGCAATGGCTACAACCCCATCGCCGTAGGAGCCCACCACATCAACCTCCTGACTCTGGCTCAGCGCCACGCGCAGCAAGTCTCTGAAGAGGCTCTCGTCCTCAACGATGATCGCCCGTACCTTTTCCCTTGTTTCGTTCATAAAGATGGTCCGATGCCTGCCCTTTTCTCACTGTTACCTAGAGCGTCACGTCCTGCGACCCCTCTCCCCACACAGCATTCCTGCCCACAATGTCCCCTTTTTAGCACGAATGCAGCACCAGCGCAAGGCATTCCCCTCTCTCCTTTAGCCCTTTTGGTGTTCCAGCGGATGACCAGCCGACCTGCCTGCAACACCGGCCTCTTCAAAAAGGGAAAGGGCGGCAAAAGCCGCCCTCTTGTGATCCCCATTACAACGGACAACTCCAGGGCGCTAGCCGGTGATCTGAATAAGCTTGCCTTTGATGGTGCGGAAGCCTGGCTGGAAGTCGTCCTTGGGG
>JACQUI010000161.1 GCA_016210395.1 Chloroflexota bacterium
GAACCGTACGTCCTTGCGGAGCTTGAACGTCCAGACCTTCCCGTCGGCGCTAATGCTGTAGGACTCGGCAACGTCCGGGGCGATGGACTTGCCATCGGGGTTCCACAGCAGGTTGTTGTACATCTTGGCGTTGTGGATGCTGTGGCGAGAGGACTCGGCGTTGACGATGTCGAAGGTTGAGGGGTCGTCGGAACTCCAGTAGTTGATGATGCCGCCGCGCTTGGGTTTGGCGACGGCCGCCGGCACGGGTGTGGCCGTCGCCGTAGGGGTAGGAGTGGCAATGGTAGTGGACGTCGCCTCCGGAGCCGAGGTCGGCGTTGGCTTTTCGCTTGCGCCACCCCCACAGGCCGCGAGCACCAGGACTCCCGCCATCGTCAATGACAACCCCAAGGGGAATCTCAAACTCCAGCGCATCATGGTATCCCTTCCATTACTATCTAGTGGCAACTACGTGAGCGTTTCCAGCAACCGCCCAAAGCCCAACGCCTGGCGTCGGGCCCCCTGTCACTCGGAAGCTGTGGCATCGCACCCTAACATCGCGCCCCCGGTCAAACAAGCGATGGAAGCGCAAGCCTCGATGCGTCTTTGTGCATCGCCATTTCCAGAGTTACGGAACTCCGCAATGCAGGGTGGGGCAACCGGCTTGACACCGCGCATGTGTGCGCCGACAATGGCGCGGCAGACCGAAGCCGTCAAGCGAACGGTTGATAGCGTACTAGGGCTAATCTGACGCAGCTCGTGAACCGGCGGAGGCGCTGGCGCCCCATTGGATGCACGAGTTTCGTACGGTCTTGTCGGGTTGTGCCAGGTTCTGGCGCAGACTGCCTTGGGGGTAAACAGTGGAACTTCTGGCCTCGCAGGCTATTCCTGGTCTTCGTCCAATCCGCTCCGCCGTCGCCGGTTCCCCGCGTCTTATTGTTGACTCCCTCCGCGGGCTACTTGTATCCGGAGGCGCTGAGGTTGTTGGAGACGGAGAAGGGGACTATCAAAGCCTTCGCATCCTTGTCGAGCAGCAGCAGCCAGATGTAGTGCTGGTCTGCCCTCCGCTGAAAGAGTTGGATGATCTCACGCAGATCCTAGAGCTTCGGCGATTTCACCCAGATCTGGCGTTCGTGATAATGGTCCGTGAGACTGACACCAGGCGCGTCTTGTGGAGATTAGCGCAATCCTCAGGTGTTGCGCTTGTTGACACCCAGGCGAGAGCGGCTGATTTGAAGGTGTTGCTGCAGGCGGCCCTGGCTTGGAGCGTGGCCATCTGCCCGTTGTTAGTGAAGAGAGTATTTCCGAACGAGGACTTGCCCAGGCAAGGACCTCCTGTGGCGATGTCTCGACTTGGCCCCAGGGAATGCCGTGTGCTGCAGTACTTGTCGGAAGGGAAGGGCGAGACTGAAGTAGCCGAATCAATGAAGATGAGTGTGCGGAGCATACAGAGCTGTGTTGCGCGGGCAAGGGAGAAACTGAATGCGAAGGACCGCGCCCATGCCATAGCATTGGCCATCACTGGAGGCCTGATCGAGGGCCCGTCTTGGGAAGCGAGGAAAGACAGGTAGGATGGCAGAGATGGCGTGCGGACCCTGCGGCCGCAGGTGAAAATGAGGAGCAGGCGAGGCGACGACCAAAAGGCGGCCCATCTGCCCTGCCTATGTACGTGTTAGAACAAGCCTCTCCCTGAAGGGACGCTTCATTCCTGCCGCTGTTGAGCCCCTTGCTGGAGCGCTTCCCTTGGCTCCCGGAAGGGAAGGCGGTTCCCGTGCACCCTCCCTGGTATGACCAACCCGATTCGCGACGCCAGAGGGGTTTCATGCCCACGCTAACGGAGCTTCAGGCCCTTTCCTCCAGCACGCACACGTCCGGCAGATGCCGGTACTGCTGCGCGTAGTCCAGGCCGTACCCGATGACGAAGAGGTTGGCGATGGTGAAGCCCAGGTAGTCAATCTGGACGTCCACCTCGCGGCGGGACGGTTTGCTGAGCAGGGCGCACAGTTTGACTGATGCCGCGCCTTTGCGTTTGAGATACCCCGTCAGGTAGCTGGTGGTCAGCCCCGTGTCAACGATGTCCTCAACCAGGAGCACGCGCCTCCCTTTGACGGGGGTCGAAAGGCTCTGGTACAGCCTGGGCTTGCGGCTGGTGACCGTGCCGCTACCGTAGCTGGAGACTCGGACGAAGTCCATGTGCACCGGCATGTTCATTGCCCGGACCAGGTCCGCCATGAAGACGAACGCGCCCTTCAGCACGCCGACCAGGAGCAGGTCCTGGCCAACGCCGCCGGGCGCGGCGCCGTTGCCTGCGTGTCCCTCCAGCATGGGCAGGTAGTCGCGCCGGATCTCCCCGGCCAGCCGCTCCACCGCAGCCGCGATCTCCCGCCGGGATAGCAGGACGCTTATCTCGCGGTGCGCAGCGGCATCGGGGGCGGCAGGTGTGCTCACGCCTACGACTATAGCAAGGGCTGTGATCGGAAGCAATGGCGGGCGCGCGCGGCGTAGGGTCTTTCGGTTCTCCCCAGGCCAAAAGCACATGCCTGTTCTTGCCGAGCTTGTCGAACCACGAAGGCTCAGAGCGAACGGGAACACACCCTTGCTTCCAAACACCAAAAACGCGCGCGCCGGCGCCTCGCCGCAGGGCATAGAAGACTCTTCTATAGGAGGATTACTGGCTTCCCTTCTAGAAAACCGTTATAGTCGTAGCGTCTAGAGTCCGTCTGCAGAACAGGGGGCCAGAAGACGGGCCTAGAACTGCCTTCATCCCATCGCGCCGGCTTGGCTTGCGGCGTCAGTACAACGGAGGAGACGTTCATGGCCAGAGTTCTTTCAGTAGCCGCCCGTCGCAAGCTTTCCCTGGGAGCGCTGCATCTCCCTGCTTGGGCCGTTGGCGTGGCCCTTCCCATCGTTCTTCTCGCCATGGCCGCCGTCGCAATGGCGGCGTCCTCAGGTCAGGCGGTGGGCCCTGTCCTCAGCGGCTCCATCACCGGTTCGGCTGGAGTCACTGCACAGCAGGCCCTCACGGTAACTACCTGCGACATCACCACCCACAGCGCCTCCGATGATGCCCTGTGCGCGATTGGCGCGCAGCAGACCACGTTCACCGCCGCCATCGAGATGCACCGGGGCGATAAGCCCGTGATCTCGCTGGGTATCTTCAACGCAAGCCAGGTGGACGTCAACGGGACCATCGCGTTGAGCGTTCCCCCCGGGTTTGACGTTGAGGTCGAAGACACGGACAGTACGAATGCCTCGCTGCGTGAGGCCCAGATGGCGCGGTCAACGTGGCTGCTCTTCGTGGGCGTGGCGAACTCGGAAAAGCTGAGGATAACGCTGCGGCCCCGGCCCGACGTGACCCCCGGCTTCTACACCGTCAGCGCCACTATCAACGAGATCCTGGGGTAGCCCTCTGAGGTGCGCCTGACGTCTCCTCCTGTCGTCCCCCTCTCCGCACGGAGAGGGGGACGAGCGCAATTTCCCCAGGGAAGCAGGAACACGCAGCGCTGTTCCTGCTTCCCGTTGTTGTATGGCGAATGGCCCGCGCGTATACTGCACTGGCATAGGAAGACGCCGGGAGTCCCTATGCCCCAGAGCCCTCTGAGCAAGAAGGTAGGCGTCAAGCCTGGCTGCAAACTGCTGCTGAATGCGCCTGTGGGATGCCCGCAGGCGTTCGACCCGTTGCAGGAGAAGGCGGTGGCGAGCGTGCATGCCGGGCGTAGCTTCGCCCTGGTGCATGTGTTCGTCCAGTGCAAGGCAGACGTGGACAGCTTGTTCCCGCAGGCAGTGAAGTCTCTGCGTCCCGGCGGCCTGCTTTGGATTGCCTATCCCAAGAAGAGCTCCAGGGTCAAGGCCGGCGTCTTCCGTGGCGGCGTGGACGCTCTCTGTAGGGGCACGATATGTCGTGCCCCTACGCCGCCCGATAGCAGGGCGTCTCCCTGGTCTTCCTGGACGGCGCCTGGTCCGACACGCGCTTCCGCCCGGAGGACGAGATCAAGGCGAAGCGTTGATTGTTCGCCATATCTACTGTTATTTAGTTGCGAAAGAAGCCGTCAATAAGGCCCGTTCGTGGTGAGCGTGTCGAACCACGAGCCCGCCCTTCGACAAGCTCAGGGCGAACGGATTCTACTGCATGCCTGTTTTTGCAAACGGGGTACTAGGCGGCGCCTCATTGGTTGGTTCTGCAGACCGGGTTGAGAGGAATCGCTTGACTACGCACACCCTCACCATTGGCGGCGTCACGGTCACCGCCCTGTCCGACGGGGTACTTTCCTTCCCCCGCGCCAACTTCTTTCCGGCAATCCCAGCCGAGCAATGGGCGCCCTACCAGGACAACCTGACCGCAGACGATCGCGTAAGCTTCAACCTGGGATCGTTTCTCTTGCGTATGGCGGGGCATACCATCCTGGTGGACACAGGCATGGGCCCGCTGCCTGCATCGGACCCGGAGGCAGGGTACGGCAAGCTGATCGCCGACCTGAAGGCCAAGGGCATCCGGCCGGGAGAGATAGACCTGGTGGTGATGACGCACCTGCACCGCGACCACGTCGGCTGGAACCTCTCCGCCCCAGCCAAGCGTCCCACCCTGACATTTCCCAAAGCCCGCTACTGGGTCAGCGCCGCCGACTGGGAGTTCTTCAGCAAAGAGGAGAACCTGGCGCGCTTCCCAACGACCCGCACCTGCGTCCTCCCCTTGCAGGGCCTGGGCCGCCTGTATCTCATGGATGGCGAGCACGCCCTGACGCCGGAGGTGACTGCGCTGCCCACGCCCGGCCACACGCCCGGCCACATGAGCATCCTCATCGCCTCCCAGGGAGAGAAGGCGGTCATACTGGGCGACGTGGCCCACTTGCCCCTGCAGGTGCAGGAGACCGGCTGGCGCTCTCGCGCAGACGTTGAGCCGGACGTGGCCGAGGCGACGCGGCGCGCCCTCATGGACCGCATCGAAAGCGAGGGTATGGCAGTAGTGGCGGGCCACTTCCCAGCGCCGGGTTTTGGCCGGCTGGTCCGTGTGAACGGCAAGCGCGTGTTCCGGGGAGTGTAGGGCAGGGGAGGGTATCTCAGCAATCGTACATATTGTTGCGGAAGCTGTGCTCATTTGACGTAGGTGCGGGTCTAAGACCCGCACCTACGTTGTCTACTGGATACGACATTCGTCGAGGCTGGCGGCCCATCACATGTGATGGGACAGCTCAGGGCAACACGCGTCCGAAGCCTTGCGCCTATCTAGCCGCTGCTGTTGTTGTACGCATCCAGGCGGTCATGAAGGGACATCGCCGTCTCACGATCCGGATGCCTGCTTGTCACAGGCTGAGGATGGGCCGCCAGGAAGGCGACGGCGTCATTCACGGTTGTTCTAATGTCGGCGCCGGTCGCCATGGGGTTTGATCCGTTCCGCACGTTCAGCATCGCTGCGAGCAATTGCGCGCGCAACGGGTTTCTCAAGTCTGTCACACTGGAATCGGACAGTACGCTCATAGCCTCAGCAATGGCGCCCACAGTCCGATCGCCGAGGTTGATTGGTCCCTGGTCAAGCATCCGCTGCAATTGCTGCCTGTTGTTCTTCCAGTACACGATGTTCCGCGGCGCTGGGTAGGAAACGGGCGCTGTGTTGCGCACCCTCACGCTCATCATGTCCGACACGCTTGTCTTGCCATCGCCCACTGTCAATCGGAAAGTGAGTAACGTTTCCCTATCTACGGATGGCGCTACGAACGTCGTGGAGGCGCTGCGGGGGTAAGAAAGCATGACTGGTGGTCCAGCAGTCTGGACCCAGAGGTAGGCTAAAGCATCACCGTCAACATCTGTTCCCGTGCCCGCCAGCGTCACCAGCGCGCCCCTATTGGCCGCCTGGTCCGGCCCTGCGTTAGCCACCGGCGCATCGTTCACGTTCGTCACGTTAATGCCGACAGTCGCCACGTTGGAGCCGGCCTTGCCGTCGTTTGCCCTGTAGGTGAAGGAGTCGCCTCCGTTATAGTTGGAGGCAGGCGTATAGGTGAAAGAGCCGTTGGCGTTGAAAGAGAGCGTTCCGTGTGCCGGGCCGGTTACCAGCGCCGCCGTCAGCGGATTGCGCTCGGCATCCGTGTCGTTGCCCAGCACGCCGGGCGCGCCAACGCTGAGAGCGGTGTCCTCGTTCGTGGAGTAGCTGTCGTTGACAGCCACCGGCGCATGGTTCACCGCGATGACGTCTATGCTGGCAGTCGCCACGTTGGAGCCGGCCTTGCCGTCGTTGGCCCTGTAGGTGAAAGAGTCGCCCCCGTTGTAGTTTGCAGCGGGTGTGTAGGTGAAAGAACCGTTGGCATTCAGTGTCAGCGTCCCGTGGGCTGGGCCGGCCACGATGACCGCCGTCAGCGGGTCGCCATCGGCATCCGTGTCGTTGCCCAGCACGCCGGGCGCGCCAACGCTGAGAGCGGTGTCCTCGTTTGTGGAGTAGCTGTCGTTGACAGCCACCGGCGCATGGTTCACCGCGATGACGTTGATGCCGACAGTCGCCACGTTGGAGTCGGCTTTGCCATCGTTTGCTTTGTAGGTAAAGGAGTCAGCCCCGTTGTAGCCTGCAGCGGGTGTGTAGGTGAAAGAACCCTTGGCATTCAGTGTCAGGGTCCCGTGGGAAGCGCCGGCCACGATGACCGCCGTCAGCGGGTCGCCGTCGGCATCCGTGTCGTTGCCCAGCACGCCGGGCGCGCCAACGCTGAGAGCGGTGTCCTCGTTCGTGGAGTAGGCATCATTGGCAGCAACGGGAGGACTGTTTGTGGGCAAGGTAGCGCCGTCCAGTATATGCGTCTCTCCCGTCACCGCGTTGTTCGTTGGCGGAGACATGATGGGAGAAAGCACCCCGATTACAATGGAGGAAACGGGGGTTACCGGGACAAGGACTGGACCAAAAACGACACCTTCCACCCTTCCCGTCAAACCGGAAGAACTCGGAGACACTGGAGACGTAGCCGGCGCAGAAGCGCCCCCCTTCGTTTCTGGGCTGGGGCTAAACGCTGTAGGAGCAAGGACCTCAATTTCGGGCGATGCCAGCGCCGAAGAGACGCTGCCCACCACTGCAATGTGGGCAGCGACAGTGTACGTCCGGCTTTCTGCCGGCGCCTGCGCCGCCGGGGCGCTCGCGCCTAAGAGCTGGACCGCGTTCGATTGCCGGGATGTGGAGCTAACAAGGGGCGCGACAACGCGCGCGCTCATCTTTGATGGGAATTGAGCGGCTGTTGCCGTCCCGCCGAAAAGTTGAATCGTATTCTGCCGAGGGGTGCTGGAACTGACCAGAGGCGTTGCCGCGTAGGTCAGCCCGGGACTGGACAAGCTGCCGGGCGTCGCCGCGCCATCCAGGATCTCCAAGGAGCCGCCTCTATAGGGCCCGGCCACTTCAAGGCCGTACGTGATGCGCCTGGCTACGGAATTGACGAAAGGTTGCACGACCCAGGTGCGCCACGGCGCGCGGCCGTCCGCTTCCGTATGAAGTGCCCGCACCTCTGCCACAGCTTGCTTTGATGCCGCATGAGGTTGGCCCTCAACGCGCCCGGCGAGAAGCGACCGCGTTTCCACCACTACCTGCACTGATGCCTCTTGGGGTTCGCCCATAACGTGCCCGGCGCGTAGCCCGCGGGTTTCCGTGATTGTTGCAGTGCTGACCGGCAGGCCGCCGGGACGAAGTGTCCCGGCCACGACAGCCCTGGAAGGAACGATGGCAGTCGTTTCTCTTGTGGCCGTGTCCGCCGTGAAGGAAACGACCTCATCCGAAGGCGCAATCACGCTGCCTTCAGGGAGAACGCTGCCGGCCTGCGCGCTCACGGCCTGGCTGAGAACACGCATCGTTTTCAGTAAGGGGGCTGCCACCAAGACCGTGGGTGCTGGACTTGCAGTTTCGGCGGTGCTGCTCATGCTGGAGGAAGTAGTCAAGC
>JACQUI010000163.1 GCA_016210395.1 Chloroflexota bacterium
GCGGCAACGAGTACATTGACTACCTCCTCGGCTCCGGCCCCATGCTCCTCGGCCACGCTCATCCCGCCGTGGTCAGCGCCGTCCGCGAACAGCTCGATCAGGGCAGCACCTTCTTCCTCACCAATGGCGCAGTGGTCCAGCTTGCCGAAGAGGTCTGCAAGGCCATGCCGTGCGCCGAGATGGTTCGCTTTACCACCTCCGGCACCGACGCCACCTTCCAGGCCATGCGCGTCGCCAGGGCCTATCGCAGGCGAGACAAGGTCCTGAAGTTCGAGGGCGGCTTCCACGGCTCCAGCGACTACGCCCTCCAAAGCGTCACCCCCTCCAGGCCAGCCGACTTTCCTGCCCCGCAGGCCAGCTCCGCCGGCATCCCCAAGGCCATCCAGGAGACCATGCTCATCGCCCCATTCAACGACCTGGACACCACGGCGGGCATCATCGCGAAACACCATGAAGAGCTCGCCGGCGTCATCGTGGAGCCGATGCAGCGCATTCTGACGCCCGTTCCCGGCTTCCTCCAGGGCCTTCGCGAGGTCACGGCACGCTTCGGCATCCCGCTCATCTTCGACGAGGTGGTCACCGGTTTTCGCTTTGCCTACGGCGGAGCGCAGGAGTTCTACGGTGTCACGCCGGACCTGGCCGCCATCGGCAAGGTGGTCGGCGGCGGCTACCCCCTGGCCGCCGTGTGTGGCCGCGCCGAGATCATGAAGGCCTACGACTCCGGCGCCGTGGCAAGCGATGACTTCATCCCGCAAATCGGCACGCTGAACGGCAACCCCATCGCCGCCGTGGCTGGCCTGGCCACCCTCGCAGAGCTACGCAAGCCGGGGACGTACCAGCGACTGCACCAGGCTGGCAGCCGCCTTCGCAGTGCCCTCCAGCAGACCCTGGACCAGGCGGAGATACCCGCGAAGGTCTGCGGCGAGGACACTGTCTTCGACGTCTATTTCACCGACAAACCCATCACCACCTACCGCTCCACGCTGGGCGCAAACGGCGCGCTGCTACGGAAGCTCAACCGCCTCCTCCTCGACCGGGGCATCCTGAAGGGCGGCCAGAAGTTTTACGTGTCCCTGGCTCACACAGACGCCGACCTGGACCAGACCATCGCCGCCATCAAAGACGCTGTGGGCCACTTGCAGAGCTAAGCGAAACACCAAACGTCGGAACGCTGGAAGACAGCCAGGATGTCAGCGAACACGGCGGTCCAATATTGTCGTTCTGAGCCATGACGGCAGTCAGGCGAAGAATCCAAGGGGAAAGCTATTGCAATGGCTTCCAACGCAGTCCGTTTGCACATGCCTGAGGTTCTTCGCAAGACCATCGCTGAACAGAACACCACTCGATTGACGGCCCGCGCTCAGTGGCGTTTGCCACACGCGGAGGGCGGTTCAGAGACGGCTCTCACTGCCGAGGCGCGCCAACCCTGCTCTCCGGCAATGCATTCAGCAACCCTTCCACATTCCTCGCGCTGCGCAGCACCAGCACCCGCCCACGGTGAGGCGTCTGCTCCAGATTGGCAAGCGTCCTCTCCACGTGGCTCTTGCGGCTGGTGATGGCGAAGAGGAGGATGGAGTCCTTGCTCAGGAACGTCTGCCTCCAGGACTCCGTGTTGGGGTTCCCTTCCCACAGCGGCTGCTTTGTCCAGGCGCGGGCGATTGTTCGCTTGAACAGCCGCCAGAACGTCACACGAAACGGCAGCCGCAGCCAGATTACTGTGTCTGCCTGGGAGAGCACGAGGCCCCCAAGTGCGCTATGGTAGTTCCCCACGCTTATCCAGCCGTTCGCGTGAGCGTCCAGCGCGCCCCGGACGTCCGCTTGGAACCGGTCGGCAGGCTTGGCCCCCCAGTTCGGCAGCCAGAAGAGCGTGTCCATCTCCACCACCGGCAGGCCAAGGCGCTGACCTAGCCGGCGGCCCAGCGTCGTTTTCCCGGAGCCGGTAGGCCCCCAGACGGCGATGCGGCGGCCCAACTCAGGCATCTTCGTGCACTCGTATCCGCCCTGGCTCCACTATCCAGAGCTTGCTCACAGGAGACTTCTCGTCCAGCTTCAACTTCATGAACGTACGAGAGGAATGTCTACGAATCGCTCCCTCGCCATTTCCGCCGCATAGGCAAGGGCAGCCCTGATGTCTTCCCGGGCAAGGGCCGGATAGGTCGCCAGCACCTCCTCTTCCGTTGCGCCGTCTGCACGATTGTCAACAATAAGGGACACCCAGATGCGGGTGCCACTAACGCACGGCCTTCCGTGGCACACTGCGGGATCTATGACGATTCGTTCTCTCCATTCGCCCTGCAGTGCCATTTATCGCCTCAATGCATGTCCTCTTGCCACACCTTGTCAACTAGGTCATTATAAGACACAACGTCAGTTCCAAGCCAAACTGATAGTGACCGTGCGGCCGCCTCCCTTTCGCGGGCTGGCGAGATTTCCCCGCAACAACATCAAGGGGCGCTCCCCAACGGTGAGCGCCCCTTGATTCAGCTTCGTGCTCCTGGCAAGAACCCCCAGCGGCCCCTAGGCCTTGATGCCTATGTCTTGCCGGAGGTCCCGGATGGCGTCGGCCCTGTTCCGAGCAGGCACACGCGCGCGGCGGCCAATAGGCTCGTTCTCGACCTCCGGCTTGATCTTCAGGGCGACGAACACGGGGCCTTCCTGCTTGAGGATCTGCCCCACGTTCATGGAAAAGTCTTCCAGGTTGTCATACGAGTAGGTTGCGGAGTAGCCTGCCGACTTCGCCAGCCCGGCGTAGTCTATGCCCTGGGCATTCGCCACCGGCTGCCCGCCCGTGGTGGCATAGCACTCGTTGTCCATCAAGAAGTGGACGAAGTTCTTGGGCTGCTTCCCTGAGATGGTAGCGAGGATGCCCAGGTTCATGAGCAGAGCGCCTTCGGAGTCAAAGAGGCACACCTTCTCGTTGGGCAGCCCTAGGGCCAACCCCAATGCAGCGGACGTGGTCTGGCCCAGCGACCCACCCAGAGGGATGTCCCGCTTTTCATTCTTCGAGTAGGTCCTCCAGTGGCGGCCGGACGTTCCCGTCACGATGACGACAGCCTTGCCACGATGCTTCTGGAATGCATTGAACACATCCGCCGCATTGATCATTGTCTGTTCCCTTTCTTTTTGTTGCATGTGCCCACCCGCCGCTGGCTCTTGTCTGCCGGTCCGTCAATGCGGGTGCGCGCCAAGAGGTATCGTCCCCTGGTCCTACCGGTTGAAACCGTGGTACTCGTCCCCGATAAGGACAACCACGGGCCTGCTTGTGGACTTCGCTTCCTGGAAGGCGAAGGAGATGCGTTCCGCATCGCTGTTGCTCTCCACCAGGAAGTACTTCAAGCCAAATGCGTGCAGGAATGGCTCGGTAAAGCGGGCAGCGGAGTCAGGGGTCACCCCGTGACGCGTCCATCCACGGTAGCCGACGACCAGCACCATGGGCAGCCCAGAGTCCAGCCCCATGCCCCGGATGGAATCGCCGGACTCCATCATGCCTGTGTTCTGGATCAGGCAAACGGGGACCTTGCCGGCAATGGCGAGTCCCATGGCGATCGCCATCGTCTCCCCCTCGCGGCTTGCGGAGATGATGTCCAGCCAGGGCTGGTCCTTCATCAGCTCGTACAGGTAGTTGGTCTCGCTGTCGGGAATGGTAATGATATGCGTGACGCCATTCTTCTTGAACTCAGCCACCATGGCTTCGGGACTCAGGAGCGCGGCCTGTTGGACCATGAGCAAAACCTCCTCTGGTGTTCGGCCTTGGGTCTGCCTCTGCCCACATCCGGATGCAGCTACGACAGGTTTCAGGCGATTGCTGCCCGCATTATAGGGGCGCTACCTGGCCCCGTCAATGTCACGGAACAAGGATGGTGGACACGGCGTACGAGGCACTGCCCCCGGGACATGGAAGGTGCGGGTGCGCTCGGACTCGGCGGCCTATGAGCCGGAGGGGGTGCAGGACCACTGGCATCAGCAGGGCTGTGAGCGAAAGAAAGAGCCCGTCCGTGATTTGACAAGCTCACCACGAACGGGCTCTATTGAATAGCTTCTTTCGCAACCGGTGCTAGTGCGCCCCTGCCGCCACGGGCGTCTTTCCCTCAATGGCCGCCTCAACCTCCCGCGTGGAGACGATGTGCCGCTCCATGCCCATATCCCGCGGGCTGAAGCCCATAGCCAGCCCTATCAACTGAGGCAGATGCAGGATGGGCATGTGGATCGCAATGCCGGACTGTTTGGCTGCCTTGGGCTGGTACCCGTCCAGGTTCAGGTGGCACAGGGGGCACGGCGTCACCATGGCGTTGGCGCCCAGGTGCTGCGCCGTGGACGTATGCTTGGCCACCATGTTCACGGCGTTCTTCTCGTTGATGAGCAGAATAGGCAAGCCGCAGCACTTGGTCTTGCCTTCGAAGTCAACGACTGTCGCGCCAACGGCCTCGATAAGCGTCTCCAGCGCCCCCTGCCGGTCGGGATGGTCGGCATAGCCCAGCGCCCACGAAGGCCGCACAATGTAGCAGCCGTAGAAGGGCGCGATACGAAGGTCTTGCAGCTTCCGGGTGAATAAGGCTTTCACCTTGTCCACGCCGACGTCCTCGACCATCATCCACAGAAGGTGCTTGATCTCCACGTTGCCCTTGTACTCCAGCCCCTCCTCTTTCAGCACCTCGTTGATCTCGGCGCGATAGGCTGGCGAGTCCTGGAGCCTCTTGTTCGCCTGAGACATGACCCCCTGGCACGTGGAGCAGATGGTCATGATGGGCAGGCCCTTCTTTTCCGCCATGGCAAAGGTGCGGGCGTTCAGCGCATCACCCAGCTTGCGGTCCTTCTCCTGGAGCACGCCCGCGCCGGTGCAGGCCGCGCCCACTAGCTCGTCCAGCTCGATGCCCAGCTTCTCGCATACCTTCAGGGTGGCGGGGTACAGCTCCGGACAGCCGCCCCTGGCGACGCAACCGGGGTAGAAAGCGACCTTCATGACTTGTGGTCCTCCACTTTCTCAAAGATGCGGCGCACGTTCTCCGCCCCTTCCCGCTTGGGATGCATCATCGAGGGCAGCTTGCCCCGCCGCCAGGCGCGCCAGGCCACGGGCAACGCCCCAAACATGGAGTTCAGGTTCATCAGGTTGAACATGCCGTAGGTGCGTGGCACCAGCCAGAACTCGTTCAACCATCCCGTGTGCTTCACCATTTCCGCAAAAGACTCTGCATGACGGGCGCCGTTGGTGCCGTGCAACCCGTTCGCAATGGCCTTGTCCCGCATGACCATGATGCGTTCCATGGGCGCGACGCCTTTGGGGCAGGCCTGGACACACTCCATGCAGCGCGTGCAGTCCCAGACACCGCTGTATTCGTTCAGCTTCTCCAACCGGGCCTTTGTTGCGCCGTCACGGGGGTCACCAATGAACCGGTACGCCTTGGCAAGGGCTGCCGGGCCAAGGAAATTCTTGTCCACTTCCAGCACGGTGCAGTCCGAGACGCACGCCCCGCACATGATGCAGGCTTGCACCCCAACCAGGTGCAGCATGGACTCTGCCGACGCGATGTACTCCTCTTCCGGTTCAGGCCCTTCCGGCTGAAGGTACGGCTCAACAGCGCGCACCTTGTCCCAGAACGGCTTCATGTCCCACACCAGGTCCTTGACGAGGGGCATGTTGCCCACCGGATCAACGCGCACCCTGCCCTCTTTGTCCATCACGCTGATCAGCTTGGTCTTGCAGCCGAGTCCCGCGTGCCCGTTGACGCGCATGGCGCATGAGCCGCAAATGGACGCCCTGCAAGAGCACCGCACGGCCAACGAGGGGTCTTCGAACTCCCGGATGCGGATAAGCGCGTCCAGGACGGTGAAGTACTCCTCCACTTCCAGAACGAACTCCTGACGGTACGGCTGCGCGTCCTGTGCGTCAGGATTGAACCTTCCTATGTCCAGTACTACGCGCATTAGTAGCTCCTTACCTGTGGCTTCCACTTGGTGACGGTCACAGGGGCATACGTGATCACCGGCCCCTTGGGCCCCTTGGTCACCACCGTGTGCTTGAGGAAGTTCTCATCGTCCCGCTTGGGAAAGTCCGTGCGGTAGTGAGCGCCCCGGCTCTCCTTGCGGGCGATTGCGCCCAGGCAGATGGTCTCCGCCGTTTCCAGCATGAAGCCTAGCTCCAAGGCGAAGATGAGGTTGGTGTTGAACACCTGGCCTTTGTCATGCACGGCCAGCGTCGTGTACCGCTCCCGCAGACTCCGGACAGTCTTCAGGGCAGCCTGCATGCCCGCCTCATCGCGGAATACTGCCACGCCGTCGTTCATGGCGCGGCCCATCTCCAGGCGTATCTTGGCGGGCGTATCGCTCGTGGGCTTGCGGTCCAGAAGCTGCTTGATGTGATCGCGGTCCCTGGAAAGCGCCGCTTCCGTGATGTTGATCTCCCCAATCTGCTTTGCGTCTTCGACGGCAGCCTCCCCGGACCGCCTCCCGAAGACAATGGTGTCCAGCAAGGAGTTCGCTCCCAGCCGGTTGCCGCCGTGCACGCTCACGCAGGCGCATTCCCCTGCGGCGTACAGTCCCTTCACAGACGTGCGCCCGTTGACGTCGGTCTTGATGCCGCCCATTTCGTAGTGATTGCCTGGACGGATAGGGCAAGGCTTTTCCGCCAGGTTCACGTTGGAAAAGTCCAGCGCCACCTCATTAATGTAGCTGAGCTTCGTTTCGATGAGCTCCCGGCCAAGGTGGCGCAGGTCCAGGAAGACGCAGCCGTCCGCGCCACGGCCCTCATTGATCTCCGTCTGCTCGGCCCGGGACACCACGTCACGAGAGGCCAGCTCCATCATGTTCGGCGCGTACTTCTTCATGAAGCGGTCGCCGTCCTTGTTGATGAGATAGGCCCCTTCACCCCTGGCGGCTTCCGTCATGAGAATGCCGTTGCCCTTGAGCGTCGTGGGATGGTACTGCACCATCTCCATGTCCTCCAGCGGCGCGCCCACAGCGTAGGCCAGGGCCTGGCCGTCGGCGGTGACGATGAGGCCGTTGGTGGATGGCTCGTACAGGCGGCCCGTGCCGCCCGTGGCCAGGATAACCGCCTTGGCCTTGATGAGGTGCAACTGGCCGGTCATCATTTCAATGGCCACCACGCCGCGCACTGCTCCATCGTTGTCAGTCACCAGGGAGGTGACAAACCACTCCTCGTATACCCGAGCTTTCGCCTTGAGGATCTGCTCGTACAGGACGTGCAACAGCGCCTGTCCCGTGATGTCCGCCACGTGGAACGTCCGGGCGCGCTGCTGGCCTCCGAAGCGACGGGTCCCCAGCCGTCCTTCCTCATCCCGGTTGAAGATGACGCCCATGTGCTCCATCTCAATGATGGCAGGCCCCGCCTCCTGGCACATCACCTCAATAGCGTCCTGGTCGCCCAGGTAGTCGCTGCCCTTGACCGTCTCATAGGCATGCTCCTCCCAATCATCTCCCCGGCTGGTAAGGGCCGCATTGATGCCGCCCTGAGCGGCGTTGGAATGGCTCCGGACCGGGTGCACCTTGGTGACCATCGCCACGTCTGCGCCACCCTTGATGGCTGCCAGCGTGGCCCGCATCCCCGCCAGGCCCGCGCCTACTACAACGACATCGTGTTGATACACTGCCATAGTCACTTCCCAGCGTAGTGTCGGAATCCGGCCCCTACTATATCACAAAACCTCTCTTCTAGAACCCACACAAACCGCATCAGGTTGCCTTGTTCAGGCGTTTTTCAGCCAGCAACAGGACGGCGATGGTCTTGGCGTCCCGTATCTCCCCGCTGCTCACCATCTCCAGCGCGCGGGACAGGGGGACCGCCTCCACCTGAATGAATTCGTCCTCTTCGGGCGTAGCCTTTCCTGCGGTGAGGCCTGTCGCCAGAAACGCGTGCATCAGCTCGGTGCAGAAGCCCGGCGACATATAGAAGGAGGCCAGGCGCTCCAGCTTGCTTGCCGCATACCCCGTCTCTTCCAGCAGCTCCCTCCGGGCAGCCTCTTCCGGCGTCTCACCCTCGTTCATCCCGCCCGCAGGGACTTCCAGTATCCACTCGCCCACCGGCCGCCGGTACTGCCGCTCCAGGAGGACGTTGCCCTGGTCGTCCACGGGCAGCACCGTCACCGACGGGCTGTGCTCCACCACCTCGCGCGTTCCCGTGCGCCCGCCGGGCAAGGCTATGGTGTCCACCCGCAGGGTCACGACGTGGCCCTGGAAGATTTGACGGCTGCCGGTTGTTGTTTCAGGTGGTTGCATAATCGCTCACAACATGTTCCCCCTTCCCGTTGCGGGAAGGGGGCCAGGGGGGTAGGTCATCGCAGCGCCCTGGGCTTGAACTCCCCATTCTCCAGCCCAAGACGCCGCATCAGCGTCGCGTAGTAGTGGGAGGGCGGGTCCGACCGCAGGAAACGCGCCTTGTAGGGGCTGGCCTCCAGCAAGACCGCGTCTCCTTCCCCCACACGCAGGTCAATGAACCCGTCCACGCTCAGGATCGCCGGCCCGCGAGAGAGCACTTCAAGGCGGATCCTGCTGGTAGGCGGAAGCACCAGCGGGCTGCTGAGCCCCAAGTGCACCGCTACCGGGTTCAGGATGATGTCCTTGGACAGCGGATGCAGAATCGGCCCGCCGGCGGAGAGCGCGTAGCCGGTGCTGCCCGTGGCCGACGCCACAATCACCGAGTCCGCCCGGTAGACGGTCAGCAGCGCCCCGTCTATCGTCACCTTGATGGTCGCCATGCGGGCCACCGCGCTGCTGCCGACGACGGCCTCGTTCAGAGCGTGGCACAGCGGCGGCGAGGCCCAGGGGTCGTACCCCTCCTCATCCGCCCCCGCCCCTGCCTGAGCGATGCGGGCCTGGACCATCGCCCGCTCCTCCGTCCACAGCTCCTCCACCAGGTACTTTTCAATGCTCCCCAGCGCATCCGTCGCGGACAGCTCCGTCATGAAGCCCAGCCGCCCAAGGTTGATGCCCACGATGGGCACGCCTTGCGGCGCGGTCACGTGGGCAGCGTGCAAAATGGTGCCGTCTCCTCCAACCGTGATCAGCAGGTCAACGTTCAGCCCGCCTCTTCCCCTGCGCTCCAGGTCTTCCATTGACCCGTACAGTGCGCTCGCATCCAGGCGCAGGCGTTGCGCAAGCTTGTCTACAAGGGTTTGCGCCCCTTGAAGTGTTGGATTGAGTACGATGGCTGCAGTGCGTCGCATGTGTCCTACCAATCTGAAAGGCAGTGGGAGTCTACCATCGGCCCTAGGGGGTGTCAACGCGAAAAACGGTTGCGGCCCGTCCATCGTCCTTGGCCGTGCTACAATGAGTAGTATATCTGCTACGGTAGAGATGCATTGCTGACGACGCGCTCCCTCACCAAAGGTCTGCCCTGGCTGCTGGCTCTTCTCCTCCTAGCGTCCACGGCGCTGACGGCGTCCTGCACCGTCGCGGACCGCGTTCAGGAGTTCCGCGGCCAGCGTCAGGTCCCCAGGGAGATGTCCACCCTGTGGGAGGTCTACCAGACTGTCAAAGCCGACTACGCGGGCAAGGAGCCGGTAGACCAGCGAGCCCTTGTGGACGGCGCGGTGCAAGGCATGCTTCGTGTCCTGGCCGTCAGCGATACGTCCGTCGTGCCGGAGGACAGGTACGACGCGGATGCGCCCAACCTGGGCGGCGTCTGGCAGGCATGGCGGATCATCTCAGACTACGCCAGGGACAACGGGTCAAAGATCACCCAGGAGCAACTGCAGCAGGGGGCCATCAGGGGCATGCTCCATGCCCTGGGCAACCCGTACACCAACTATCTGGACCAGGACCTCTACACGCTGGAGGAGCAGAACCTGCA
>JACQUI010000164.1 GCA_016210395.1 Chloroflexota bacterium
GACGTGGAGGTCGCGCATCTCCAGCTTCTTCTTGACGCTGGGGTCAATGAGGGTAATGTCTGCGTCGCTGCCCACGGCGATGGCGCCCTTGCGCGGGTAGAAGCCCAGCACCTTGGCCACGTTGGTGGAGGTGACGGCGGCGAACCGCTCCAGGGACATGCCCTGGTCAACGACGCCTTCCTTATAGGTGATGCCCATGCGGATCTCGATGCCGATGTTGCCGCCGGTCACGTCCAGGATGGTGCGGCCCTCAGTCTTGTCCGCGTAGGTGGTGACGATGCTGTCGGTGGCCATGAAGGAGAGGTCGCCGTGGAGGAGGCCATCCCAGAGCCGGCGGCGGTCCTCCTCGAACTTGAGGGACGGGTAGGTGTGGTACTTCATGCCGTCGTATTCCTGGTAGTTGTGAGCGTTGAAGGAGCAGTAGGTGTTCAGCGTTTCGCCATAGACGGGCAGGCCCTTGCTTCGCGCCTCGGCGATGGCGTTGACGCCTTCCTTGGCGCTGGTGTGCACGAAGTACATTCCTGCGCCTGTCTTCTCGGCCAGGCGGATGACGCGGCGGAAGGCGAGGTCTTCGGACATATTGTTGTGGATGAGGTGCATGTTCCACCAGGCCATCAGGCCGCGCTCCTGGGCCCGGGCGTAGTTGTACTGGACGACGTCGTCGTCCTCGGCATGCACCGCCACAACGCCGCCGTGGCGTTGTGTCTCAGACATGATGGCCTCCAGGCGGCCCATGTCCATCTTGAAAGCGGGCCTCTCAGGGGTTGGAGGGAGAATGGAGACCGTGAATATCTTGATGCTGGGGAACCCGGCGGAGATGAGGTCTTTGATTTGGCCTACGGCCCTGGGCGTGGCGCCGCCCCTGAGGATGGCGTGAGCGGTGTAGTCGGTGTAGGCCTTGCCCTTCCAGCCGTCCAGATGTGTGTGGATTGCCTGGACCAGATCGCCGTCATCGGGCATGCCCGCGAAGTCCACGACGGTGGTGGTGCCGCCGAAAAGGGCCGCCAGGGACTGCTCGGCAGGGCCCATGTTGTTGCGGCTGACGGGGTTGCGAGGGCCGGGCATTGGAAAGCCGATGTGGGCGTGGGCCTCGATGCCGCCGGGCACGGCGATCTTGCCCGTGGCGTCTATCACCCTGCCACCGTCAGATGTGACGGTGCCTGGCGCGGCGACGGACACGATCTTCTCTCCCGCCACGCCGATGTCCCACTCGCCCGCGCCTGCAGGCGTGACGACGCGTCCCCCTTTGATCAACAGGTCGAGCATAAGCGCCTCCCTTAGGTCTGATCGTGCAGAAGTATTCGGCAACACAGGGGTAGTATTGCGGCCTCGAATAAAGAGGCCCAAGCATACGGAGGCCACACCTGGCGCGAGTCCTCACAGCCTCCAGGTGTGGCCCCGCTCGATCATGAAAAGAGGTCTACCGCTGCACGCCTGCGGGCATGCGCGTGCGGTCCAGCCACGTGTCTTCCAGCACGTTCAGGCCCCAGTACGTGGCCCAGAAGTAGACATCGTGGCCTACCAGGCTCTGGACCCACGGGCGGAAGAAGTGATAGAAGAGCGGGCTGGGCAGCCACACGCGGCCGTACAGGTTCTCGTAGTCGTAGTCCGCGATGGCCTTGCCAATCTGCTCGCGCTTGGCGCGGTCCAACTCCACGCGCTGGGCGCGGATCAGTTCATCCAGCTTGGAGTCGCTGACGCCGAAGATGTTGCTCGGCGCACCGGTCTCGAGGACGCTGGCCCAGTCGTTCAGGTCGCTGCCGCCCGTGATGGTAGCGCCGTAGAGCAGGTCGTCCCACTGGCCGGTGTTGTACTTGCTGCGCCAGGTGGTGGCGTCCACAAGCTGAGGCTCGGTCTCAATGCCCACGGCCCGCAGATACTCCATGTACAGGGCAGGGTCAGAAGGCATGGCGCCCGTGGCGGAGGAGATAAGCATTTTGAGCTTTAGAGAGCCGGGGGCGTAGCCCGCCTCCTTGAGCAGTCGCTTGGACTCCTCAGGGTTGTACTTGTACCAGGCCGGCGCGTCCTTGGCCGTGCGCGGGAACATGCGGCCTCCGTCCCAGTCGGTGGGCACGGTGGAGAAGCCGATGCGCGCGTTGCCGCCGTAGAGGGCCTTGATGGCGGCGTTGTAGTCAATGGACATGGCGATGGCGCGGCGCACGCGGATGTCGTCGAAGGGCTTCTCCTTGACATTAAAGCCGAAGTAGTAGTTGGAGCCGCTGTTCTGCTCATTGACGTAGAACAGGCACCCCAGGGCTCCGCAGTTATCAATGAGCTGCTTGGCGTCGTTCCAGCCGCGGTAGGTGTACTCGTCAAGCTGACCTGTGCGGAAGGCGGCGATCCTCGCTGCTGCGTCGGGAATGTTGTACCACTCCACCCGGTCCAGGAAGGGACGGCCCTCCCTGAAGTAGTTGGGGTTCTTTTCGGCATAGAGATGGTCGTTGGCGATGTATTCCTTGGCGATGAATGCGCCGGTGCCGATGGGCATGTTGTTGATGGAGCCGTCATCCACGGCTTCCTTGGGCACGAGGTTATTCAGCGGTCCAACGATGCTGTAGATGAATGCCCCGTCCACGGACTTCATCTTGAACACCACTGTGTACTTGTCCGTCGCCTCGACTGACGCAACGTTCTTGTAGATGTCGGCCGTGGCGCCGGAAAGCTGGCCGTCCCGAAAGCGATTGATGTTGTACACGACGTCGTCTGCAGTGAACTCTCGTCCATTTACAGGAGGGACGTTTTGCCACTTGACGCCCTGGCGCAGCTTGAAGGTGTAGGTCAGACCATCCTGGCTGATGCTCCAGGTTTCCGCAAGGTCCGGCTTGAAGAAGAGCTTGTGGATGTTGCCCGCGCCCTCGTAGGCCTTGTTCAGGTCCATCTCATAGGTAAGAAGCCTATTGTAGAAAGGGGACGAAATGAGCGCCACCGTGGACCCAAAGGGCGTCGCCGTGTCCCACGTGCGGGGGACAGTTGGCTGGTTCATTTTCAGGACGCCGCCGGATGTCCTTTGGCCCTTGCCCAGTGTGGCCGGGCTCCAGTCCACTTTGCTCCAGTGGTACTTGGCCAGGAGCGGCATCTCTTGCTGAATGTCCTCAGGGATCTGAATCAGGTTGCCTGCGGGAGCCGGCGATGCCACGGGCGCAGGGGAGGTGGACGTTGGCCCGGCTACAGCCGTGGTAGGCGTAGCGGCAGGCGCCTGCGTGGGCTCCGCTCCTGAGGAACAGCTCACCGCAACGAGGATTGCCGCTGCGGCTACGAAGCCGAAATACCGCACCCTGGACTTGACGCTCATTCGCATTCGTTTCTCTCTTTCTGTCGCTTCCTGCTTTGTAGAGTGAAGACTGGTTTTGACCATCCCATTGCCCGCCCTGCGGGGAGGGGGTGAATGTGGGGAACACCCCCATATGCCCGGCAGGACGCTAGCGTTGCACGCGCGCCGGCGCTCCAGTTTCCCATTCCTCGTCAGGCTTGCCGCCTTGCCCGTTCTGCGGCGGTCCCACGCCGGGCGGGTGATTCGCCGGCGCCGCTGCCGGCTGTAGCCGTTTTTCTCGCCTCCAGGTGGGCCACCACGTCATCGTAGTAGTGGGCCAGGTAGTACTCGGCAATGTCGTCCGCCGTGGTATGCCACACCTGGTCGTGGCCCATGATGTACTGCAACGCCAGGTCCAGGTACTTGGCGGCGTAGGGACGGCCTATGAAGAAGGGGTGCAGGGAGAGGCACATCACGCGTCCGCTCTCGGCCCCTTCCTGGTACAGAACGTCAAACTGGTCCTTGATCATCTGGAGGAAGTACTCCGGCCCCCTGTTCCAGCTTTGCAGGCCGGCGTCGTTCGTCTGGCCGGTGTAGGGCACGTAGATGAACCTGCCCTTCTTCACCTTGAGGGGGAAGGGTTGGTCATCAATGAGCCATGAGGTGTGGTAGAGACACCCCGCTTCCGCCATCAGATCATCGGTGTTGGCAGTGTACCCGCCTCCGCCACCCAGTCTCCCCTTGACCTGCTTCCCCGTATATTTCTTCACGGTATCAATGAAGTCCCGCCAGTAGGCGCGCTCTTCTTCTATTGTGTAGTCGTAGATCGGGCGAGTGTTATACACCCCGTGGGCCATGTAGTCCCAGTTCCGCGACACCATGGCGTCCCGGACCTCCGGGAAATGCTCCAGGACTCCAAGGTTCAGGCAGCAGCAGGCGCGGATCTTGTTGCTATCCAGCACCTCAAGCATGCGCCAGAAGCCCACTCTATTGCCGTAGTCGTTCCGGGAGTAGCTGGGGATGTCCGGCTGCGTAGGTCTGCTCAAGGGGGTGTACTCGTAATGCTCCATGTTGGGGGCTACCCAGAACGCCACCCGCGCGTTGTTCGGCCACCTTATCACCGGCCGGTCTATGATCGGTGAATACTCGAAGCGGTCCGGTGGCAGCGCCATGTCCCCCTCCTTGATCGTGGATCGTGATGGTTGAGCGGGTCTCGCAGGGCTATTTGACCTGGGATTTGTACCATTCGATGATCTCGCCCCCCGTTGCCTTCCATACTCCGCCGTAGGAATTGATGTGCCCCAGGGCCTGGTCCAGGTACTTGATGCGCCAGGGCTGGCCTATGACCCACGGGTGAAGGTTGAGGACCAGCATCCGCCCGCTTTTGGCCCCGTCGGCGTACAGGCCGTCGAACTCGTCCTGGATTATCCGGCTGTACTCGTTGATGAGCCTGCGGCCCAGCAAGTGCGTGTAGACGTCGTCCACGTGCAAATTGACGCCCAGGGAGAACAGCTCCCCCTCTTTCACCTTCATTCGATAGGGTTGCTCGTCATTGCCCCAGTCGCAGACATAGCGAATCCCCTCAGCCCCCAGCAGGCCAGGCGTGCGCATGGATTCCTGGAAATCAGGGCCGGACCAGCCCACCGGCCGTCTGCCCGTCGCCTTGGCCAGCGCCTCAACAGATTCGTGGATGTACCTGCGCTCCTCCTCCGCTGACATGCCTGCGTGGATAATGCGTCTCGCGGAGATGCCGTGGGCGATGAACTCTCCGCCCCTCTTCCGGCACTCCTCTACCAGGAAGGGATAGTTCTCGGCCACCGCCTTGTCCATGGCCACCGTGGGCTTGATCCCATACTGGTCCAGCACGCGCAGCACCCGGAACACCCCAACTCGGTTTCCGTACTCGTGGTTGCCGAAGCCGCCTATGTCAGGGAACCTGCCACCGCCCGTCCACAACCCCGGCTGGCCTCCCATTGGGCTGACGGTCGTGGGCGCGTCCGCCGGCATCTGCCAGTCCCAGTGCTCCAGATTCACGATGACGCACAAGGCCACCCGTGCGCCTTGGGGCCATTTCAGTGGCGGTCTGGTGCTGATGGGCGACCAATCGTAATGCTCTTGGTCCATTCCTGGCTTTCGCATTCCAGGCATGATGTCCCTCCTTGCAGGCTAGTGCCCACAGTCATACATCAGCGTTGTCATGCTGAGGTGCGCTTCCGCGCCCTGGCGCGTGTTCAACGCAGGGAACCATTCTCCTCGCTTCCCCTTCCTGGAAGGGAAGGAATGAGATCGGGGGACACCCCCGTACCCCCGCGCTTTACCGCTGCACGCCCGCCGGCATGCGCGTGCGGTCCAGCCAGGTTTCCTCCAGCACGTTCAGACCAAAGTAGGTGGACCAATAGTAGACGTCGTTGCCCACCAGCCCCTGTATCCAAGGCCGGGTGAAGTGGTAGAAGAGGCCCATGGGCATCCACACCCGGCCCAGCAGGTTCTCGTAGTCGTAGTCGGCGATTTGCTTGCCGATCTGCTCACGCTTGGTGCGGTCGAGCTCCACCCGCTGGGCGCGAATCAATTCGTCCAGTTTAGGGTCGCTGACGCCGAAGACGTTGCTGGGCGCCCCTGTCTCCAGGATGCTGGCCCAGTCGTTCAAATCGCTGCCGCCGCCGCTGGTGGTGGCTCCATACAACAGTTGATCCCAGTCACCAGCGTAGTACTTGGTGCGAAAAGTGGTGGCATCCACGAGCTGGGGATCAATCTCTATGCCCACAGCCTTCAGATACTCTATGTACAAGGCGGGTTCCGACGGCATCACACCTGTGGTGGCGGTAGACATAAGCATCTTCAACTTCAGAGAGCCCGGTGCGTAGCCGGCTTCCTTCAGCAGACGCTTGGACTCCTCGGGGTTATAGTGGTACCACGCCGGGGCGTCTTTCTCCGTCCGCGGGTACCCGCGTCCGCCATCCCAGTCGGTGGGCACCGCAGCGAAGCCAATGCGGCCGTTTCCGCCGAAAAGCGCCTTGATGGCCGCTTTGTAGTCAACGGACATGGCTATAGCCCGGCGGACGCGGATATCATCAAAGGGCTTCTTTGTCACGTTGAATGCCAGATATCCCGTTGCGGCGCTGTTCTGTTCGTTCACGTAGAGAGAGCAGCCCAGGGGGCCGCAGTTGTCCAGGAGTTGTTTTGCGTCGTTCCAACCGCGGTAGGTGTACTCATCAATCTGACCGGTGCGGAAGGCAGCGATTCTGGCCGCAGGGTCTAAGATGGGGAACCACTCCACGCGGTCCAGATAAGGCATACCCTTTTTGAAATAGTTCGGGTTCTTCTCTGCAAAGAGGTGGTCGTTGGGCACATACTCCTTGGCGATGAAGGCCCCTGTCCCTATGGGCATGTTGTTGATGGACCCGTCGTCCACCGCCTCCTTAGGGACAAAGCCGTTGAGTGGCGAAACGATGCTGTAGATGAAGGCGCCATCCACGGACTTCATCTTGAAGACTACCGTGTACTTATCAGGGGCTTCCACCGAGGCCACGTTCTTGTAGATGTCGGCGGTAGGCCCCGAAAGCTTGCCGTCCCGGAAGCGTTCGATGTTGTACACCGCGTCATCGGAGGTAAACTCCCTACCGTTGACTGGGGGGATGTTCTGCCACTTGGCCCCTTTCACCAAATGGAAGGTGTAGGTCTTGCCGTCGGCGCTGATGTCCCAACTCTCCGCGAGGTCTCCCTTGAAGGCCATCTTGTGTAGATTGCCTGCTCCTGCGAAGGCATGCTCCAGGCTCGCGTCGTAGGTCAGGAGACGGTTCATGAAGGCGCCAGAACTTACAGAGGGGGGAGTGGGAGAGGCATTGTCCCATGATCTCGGCACCGAGGGCTCGTTCATTTTTATGGTCCCACCGTAGGTCTTCTGGCCCTTGCCCAGGCTGGCTGGGCTCCAGTCTACCC
>JACQUI010000165.1 GCA_016210395.1 Chloroflexota bacterium
ACCCTCACCTTAGTCCTCTCCCCTCAAGGGAGAGGAGAGTCCTTTCCCCCTTTGAAGGGAGGAAGGCTAGGACGAGTGGAGCAGAGGCGACCCCCACCTCAGTCCTCCCCCGCAGGGGAGGAGCCATTTTCATGGCGATGACGACAATCTCCGCGCCTTGCGTCAACTGCGACATCGCCGAGAGAAACTAACGGAGAGGAATAGGTGCATTTGAACGTCGGGACGGTGGCTGACCGGGTGAAAGGCAGCCGCATCAACTATGGTTGGGCTTCCATCGGCGTGGTCTTTGCCGCCACGGGTCTGGCAATTGGGGGCGGGCAATACGCGTTTGGCGTCTTTGTGACGCCCCTGGAGCAGGAGTTTGGCTGGAGCCGCACCCAGATCAACGCTTCGTTGTCTTTCTCCGCCGTCAGCGGCCTCCTGGGCCCCTTGGTTGGGCGGGCCATGGACAGGTACGGCTCGCGCCCGGTCGTCATGGTATCGTTGCTGCTTATGGCGGCAAGCTTCCTGCTGCGGCCCCTGGTGACGGAGCTGTGGCAGCTTTATGCTCTGAGCGTCTTGCAGTTTGCCGGGTTCCCAGGGGCGACAGCCCTGCCGGCAGCGAGGCTGGCCGGCATCTGGTTCCCGAGGACGCGGGGCAGGATGACGGGCCTGACCTCTGCCGGAGCGAATTTCGGCGGGATGATCCTGCCGCAGCTCGCCAGCCTGTTGCTAGGGCTGGCAAGCTGGAGGTGGGGGTACGCCGCGATAGGAATCCTGAGCCTGAGCATTGTGGTCGCTGCGATGTTCTTGCTTCGGGAGCGGAGCGCCCCTGAAGAAAGGCCGGGCAGCAGCGGCCCGCAGCCTCAGCGACAGGGTGCGGCAATGGCTATCCCTGGGGCCACGGCAAGGGAGGCACTGCGCAGTCCATCCTTTTACGCCGTGACGATTGGAGTCCTGGCCGCGACGTTCACCTACCAGGCGGTGCTGACTCAGATCGTGCCGCATTTGCAGAGCGTCGGCCTGACCCTGGGCAAGGCCGCCTCTTTCCTGAGCCTGGTGGCAGTCTTCGCAATGGGCGGGAAAGTGCTCTTCGGATACTTGACGGAAAAGGCGCCTGCGAAGTTTATCCTGGTCCTGAGCCTGTCGGTGCAGAGCGTGGGCCTTGTGGGGCTGATGACGCTGCACCAGACGCCGTTCCTGTGGGCGATTGCGCCCGTGTACGGCATTGCTTTTGGCGGCATGGGAGCGGTCATGACGCTTCTGGTGCAGGACTCCTTTGGCCTGAAGCACTTTGGCGTGATTTTCGGCCTGGTGAACCTGGCAACCATCGGCTCCTCTATTGTCGGCCCGCTGATGGTAGGCATCATCTTTGACGCCACAGGCAGCTACAGCGCCGCCTTCATTGCCGTCATCTGCATCTATGCCGTTGGCTGCGCCTGCGTTCTGGCCGCCCGCCCAACGTACAGGCAAGCCCTCACGGCGATGAGAAAACTTGCATGACCCAGGGTATCCAGCCCAGCCGCCGGATGGTGTGCGGCAAGGCCACCTTTTTCTGGGGCAGCCGCACCTACGTTATGGGCATCGTGAACGTCACGCCCAACTCCTTCTCCGGCGACGGCGTCATGGACGCCGAGGCCGCCATAGCCCAGGGCGTACGGTTCGTGGAGGAAGGGGCAGACATCCTGGACGTTGGCGGCGAGTCCACCCGTCCGCCCTCGACAGCGCAGGCTGAGGGCCGTCGCTTCGGGCAAGCGTACGGAGGCGTCGCCGCCGGCGTGAGCGTTGAGGAGGAGCTGCGCCGCGTCGTCCCCGTGATCGAGGGCCTGGCGAAACGGGTCAGCGCACCCATCAGCGTGGATACCTACAAGGCAGCGGTGGCACGGCGCGCGCTGGAAGCCGGGGCCTGCATGGTCAACGATGTGTGGGGGCTTAAGGCGGACCCGATGATTGCGGAGGTTGCGGCGCAAGCCGGCGCAGCTCTCGTGCTGATGCACAACCAGCGTGGGACGCAGTACGGGGACTTGCTTGGCGACATCAAGGCCGGCTTGCAGGAAAGCGTGGCTCGCGCCCTGGCGGCAGGCGTTGCGCCGGACAAGATCATCGTTGACCCGGGGGTCGGATTCGGCAAGACGGCCCAGCAGAATCTGGAGCTGCTCCGGCGGCTTGGGGAGATCAGGGCGCTGGGCTTCCCGATGCTGGTTGGCGCGTCGCGCAAGTCCACCATCGGCATGGTGCTGGGCCTGCCGGTTGAGGACCGGCTGGAAGGGACGGCTGCGACGGTGGCGCTGTCCATCGCAGGCGGGGCGGACATTGTGCGGGTGCACGACGTGAAGGCGATGGCCCGGGTGGCAAGGATGGCGGATGCAGTGGTGCGGGGCTGGACAGGGTGATGGACGCGCCAGTGGTTGAAGCTGCGAACGGGCTTCGGGTCCGCTTGCTTCGTGACACGCATGCGGACTACGCGCTGCTGGCACGCTGGCTATCGGACCAGAGGGTGCTGGAGTTCTATGAGGGCCGCGACACCCCGTTCGACTACGCAAAGGTCGTGGAGGAGTTCGGGCCGCGCGCAGAGGGCAGTGACGAGGTCGTCGCCTGCATCTTTGAGGTTGGCGGGGCGCCTCTGGGCTACGTGCAGTTCTACGCCGTGGCCGACCCGGCGGAGTACGGCCTGGAGGAGGCCAAGGGGGTGTACGGCATTGATCTCTTTATTGGCGAGCCGGAACAGTGGGGCCACGGCATCGGCACGGCAGTGGTGAAGGCCGTCACGCAGCACATTTTTGAGAGGCTGGGGGCTCAGCGGATCGTTGTGGACCCCCACGTCACCAATGGCAGGGCCATACGCAGCTATGAGAAGTGCGGCTTCAGGCGCGTGAAGCTGCTTCCCGGGCATGAGTTGCACGAAGGGGCGTGGCGGGACTGCTGGCTGATGGTGAAGGAAAGGGCTTGATCCTTGGGGACTTCCATGTCCCTGCCAGAGACGGCGTGGGGCAAGACGACGTTCGGAGACGGGCGAGGAGACCTCGCCCCTACACTTGCGCCGCGAATCTCCGGTAGGGGCAGGGTTTTCCCTGCCCGCGTCCCACGCGCCTGCCCGCATGCGCGGGAGCGGGAACCGTGACCCAATGCTGTACTGTGTCTTTCCTTGCCAGTGCGGAAGAACCGAAAGACGGGTGATCACGACCACGGCATTCAGAGGCGTATAGTATGATTGCAACACCTATGGTTGGAGGCGCCTGTGATCACCAAGCAGTTGATACTCAGGGCCATTGAAGAGTTGCCCGAAGACGCGGGCATAGAGGATGCGCTGGACAGAATCCTGTTGCTCTACAAGGTGGAGAAGGGTCTCAGGCAAGCGGACGCCGGCAAGTTAGTCACGCAGGCCGAAGCTCGCCGGCGCATGGCAAAATGGCTGAGGTGACGCGGGTGCTGCCGGCATTGGATGGGCTTGCATGATAGTTGACAGCGCAGCCACCGTATACCTTGGCCTCGGCTCCAACCTGGGCGACCGGGAGGCCAACCTGCGCAGGGGCGTTGAACTCCTTGCAGCGCGCATCGCCTCTATTTTGCCCTCCTCCGTGTACGAGACCGCGCCCTGGGGATACACAGACCAGCCGGCATTCTTGAACATGGTCTGCAGGGGGCAGACGCGCCTGGAGCCGCTGGCGCTCCTTGCTTTCTGCAAGGAGGTGGAGGCAAAGGCAGGCCGGACGCCGACCTTCCGGTACGGGCCGCGCGTGCTGGACATAGACATCCTTGCCTATGGGGACAAGGCGCTGGAGACGCCGGAGCTCACACTCCCTCATCCTGCCTTGGAGCAGCGCGCTTTCGTGCTGGTACCCCTTGCGGAGATCGCGCCTGACTGGGTGCACCCGCTGCTGGGGAAGAGCGCGGCGGAGCTGCTGGCGGCAGTGGAGGGGAGGGAAGGAGTGCGGGTGTGGGGACAAGCGGGCAAGCGGGCAAGAAGGCAAACGGGCAAGAAGGCATAGGGCAGGGCTATGTCCAGCGAGGGAAGCAAGCCGCCTGAGAGGAGGATGCGCAGGGACGAACCGCGCAGGATGCGCCCTTCATCCGTATCGCAGGACTCCCAGCGCGGAAGCCCGTCAAAGGAGGAGCAGCAGGGTTCTTGGGAGCACGTTGCGCGGTGGTACGACTCCCTGGCAGCGCACCGGGGCACCGACTTCCACCAGGCGGTCATCATCCCCGGCGTGCTGCGGCTGCTGGAGATCAAACGGGGCGAGCGGGTGCTGGACATGGCGTGCGGCCAGGGCGTGGTGAGCCGGGCCCTGGCGAAGGCGGGCGCAGAGGTCACGGGCGTGGACCTGTCGCCCAGCCTGGTCAGGGCTGCGAGGGAGCGGTCGGGGAAGGCGGCCCGCTACCTGGTGGGCGATGCCCGAGACCTGCGCCAGGTGTTGCCGGAGGCAGGCGTGTTCGACACGGCGGTGTGCGCGCTGGCGGTGGAGAACATTGACCCGGTGGAGCCGGTCTTCGCCGAATGCTCCCGGCTCCTGAGGACCGGGGGCCGGCTGGTTGTGGTGACTGTCCACCCGGCGTTCCGCATACCGCGCCAGAGCAACTGGGGGTGGGACGAGTCGCAGCAGCAGATGTTCCGGGCGGTCAACCTCTACCTGTCGCTGATGCGGATTCCCATCGAACTGCACCCCTTCCGCCCGACAGAGCGGCGGCAGGTGACATGGACGTATCACCGGCCGATCCAGGCGTACATCGGCGGGCTGGCGAGGGCCGGACTGTGGGTGAACGCCCTGGAGGAGTGGCCATCGCACAGGGAGAGCCAGCCGGGGCCGAGGGCGAAAGCCGAAAACCGGGCGCGGCAAGAGTTCCCTCTGTTCCTGGTGCTGCGCGCGGTGAAGGTGGGGTGACTCCGTTCACGGGAGTATTGCCCGTTCGTGGTCCGACAGGCTCACCACGAAGGGGCGCCTACACGCGCAGGGCGGGCGGCAACAGGTTAGGGATGGAATCTTCGATGGGATACGACTCCCGGCACTTTGCGCAGTGCAGCGAGCCTTTCACCACTTCCACTCCCTCTTCTACCTCGACGCGCAGGGTCAACGGGCCTTTGCACATGGGGCAGGCCAGAATTTCCATAAGCTCTTTTCGCATCGGCGTTCTCCTTCCTCCACCCCTCCCAGGATTTGTCTATTGTCGCAGAAGCTGGGCTTTTCTCCAAGCGCCTCCCACAGGGAATAGCTGGAATCGGTCATGCCGGCGGCAAGCTTTGCGCTTGCTCACCCGCCCTGGGGGGCAAGGCAGCATCCTGCAAGCTGGGGCAGACGCTTCACCTCCCGCCCGCCTGCCCTGGGGCACAAGCCTTGCGCCCCTACGGGGATTCCCACGGCAGCCCCCGGCGAGGGCGCGGCCAACTCCAAGGTGATACCTGTCCTGTCCTGATGGGCTTTGCCCGACAATTCGGGAGTTTGCCTCTTCTTGCCTGGCAGAGGTCGCTTTTTCCCACCCACCCGCCTTGGGCGAGAAGACCTCGCCCCTACGGGACACCCCCAGGAGCCCCCGGCAGGGAACGTGGTCCCCTTGCACCCTCCTTGGCGTGAAGGCAATTATCGGGCAAGGC
>JACQUI010000166.1 GCA_016210395.1 Chloroflexota bacterium
CCCTGGCGCAGTGGGACATACCGGCCTGCGCCCTGCTGGGGAGCCACGGCATGGAGCGTCAGGTGCACGCGCTGGCCCGCTTCGGAAGAGTCTACCTGGCCTTCGACAATGATCCTGCGGGCCAAGAGGCCACGGAAACCCTGGCGGAGCTGCTGGGGCCAAAGGCGTTCCCGGTGGACCTGCCCGACGGCGTCAAGGACGTGGCGGACATGGCAGTACGTCCTCGCGGGCGCGCCATCTTCCTTGACCTGCTCACTCAGGCGGCGCGACGTCATCGACAGGGCCACACCCAATGAAGGCAAGAAAGGAGAACATCATGCAGCCCAAAGAACTGGCGGATACGCTGTGGCAATCGTTGGCCGCAGACTCCCGGTGGGATGAGATCAGCGGCGCGGAGCGGGTGGATGACACCACAATCACCGTCATGCCATTTGAGGATGAGCCGCTCACCATCCAGGTACGACAGACGATGGCAACGAAGAAGTACGACGTCCATCTCTTCACCGTCGTGCGGGTGAAGCTGGAAGGCATTGAGGCCACAAGCCAGCGCGACGCCATCGAGAAGGCGCAACAGCGTTTCGCACGAGAGCGCATCGGCGAGGCCCTGGGACTCACACGGTCTATCTCTGGGGTAGAAACGGAGTACGCCGAAGAGGTCGTGGACTACCTGGTGGATGAAGAGGGTGACCCGGAGTACAAGCGGTCGCGGCGCTACAGGCCGGAGGAGCTTGAGCACCTCGAAGGACAGGGAAAGGAGACCAACCATGAAACGCACAGTTGAGGTACACATCCAGGACGGCGTGGTCACCGTGGTCAACCGTCCGCCGGACGTGGAGGTGGAAATACGGGACTACGACACTCCGGAGGCCGACAGTCATGGCAACCAGGTCTCGGACTGCACGGTGGAGCTGTACGAGGCCGAACCTGTGACAAGCGGTCCCTTCTGTCCCGAGGACGGAGAGCAGATGCGGAAGGTGGCCAGCGTTGGAGGCAGCGCCCTAACCTTCTACGCCTGCCCCTCCTGCGACGGCTGGACCTTCAACGCAGAGCACGGCGAATACATCGCGGGCATCCCTTCTTGGGCAGGTGAGTTGCAAAAGGCCGTAGACGATGCTCAGGACGGTGACGACCAGGAGGAGGACGATGGAGACGGCCTGGGCAACCTCCCCGACAGCCCTGGCGACGACGGCTCCATTGCCGTGTACAGGTAGCAACGGAGAGATGGTTGCAACACACAAACCCCTGCAAAGGAGACGCTATGGAAACTGCCGGACGGACATCCCTGTTTCCGCTGGAAGACAGTCCAGCAACCCCAGTGCTCCCGGACCCACCCGCGCTGCCGGCCACCACTGCCTCACAGAGACCCGCCCTCAGCGCAGTGACTTTGCCCCAGTGGCGGCGAGAGCAACTGGACGCCCTTGGCCTGAAACCGGGCTCCGCTTCCGTGTACCGCGTCAATGGAAAACTCTACGCCTGGGGCGACTTCACCCACTGTCCCGCCGAAGACATCGCCCACAACATCCGCGCCCTTGCGGGATGGCTGCGCAGAGAGGCACGCCTCTGGGGGATGGGCAAAGCCTACGACGCCGAGGTGTACCGCATGGAGAAGGCCGGAGATTGGGACCGTGTGCGGCGACAGGTCAGGGAGGTCTACAAGGAGCGGTGGCATCTGGCCGGCGACGACGGCTCCCTCACGGCTGTGGAGGAGCAGGAAGACGAGCATCAAGCATCACCTGAAAGGAGACCCCTCATGGAACAACAAGCCAACGTGGAGACCCGCAAGAACGGGCACAAGCAAGCCGCCCATCAGCCTCCGGCTGAGGGCGCTTTCCCCCTGCTCTTCGACGGGCTGTCCCCCAAAGCCGCTGAGGAGCTGGCAAAGCCCCTGGACCCGGCTCTGGTGTCCTCCCGCAAAGGACGCGCCGGCAGGCAGTTCCCCTACCTGGAGGGCCACGCCGCCATCGCCCATGCCAACCGCATCTTTGGCTACGGCGGCTGGGGCTACGAGCTGGTGGGCGACGTCGCCTACCGGGAGATCAAGAGCGTCAATGCCAAGACGGGCGAGGTATCCATCACAGGCATGTACTGCGCCACGGTGCGGGTCACTGTGCCTGGCGTGCCGCTCCGTACCGACGCAGGCTGCCAGGCCGTGGCGGAGGATACCCCCGATGGCCATGACACAGCATTCAAGGGAGCCGTCACCGACGCCCTGAAGCGCGCCCTGCGCGGGTTCGGCGACCAGTTCGGCAATGCCCTGTACGGCGACGGCGCGGCGGAGGTCAGCCCTGAGCAAGGCCGAAAGGATGCCCTGCTGCCTTCTCTGAAGGAGAGCCTCTTGCATCTGGCAAAAGCCCAGGGACTCACCGAGCCGAAACTCCTGGATGCGGTGAAAAAGAAGACCGGCAAGGCCCTGGATGCGCTGGCTGCTCCCGAGCTCGCCAGCCTCCTCCAAGCCATGGCACGCAAGCAGGCTGCCGCTACTCCTGGTCCGTCCAAGGAGAACTCCGCCGACGGCGCAGCCTCGCGCAACGGGTCTGCACCGCACCCATAGCCGGGTTCTCCCGTCCCCTGTGCTCCTCGCCCGCCACTTCTTTCCCTTCCCCTCAGTCCGTTCCTTTCAGCATCCCTCGTTCCCTATCGGTATCCCTTCGCTACCCCAATTGCGTTTCAAGGAGGTCTGCCATGACCTGACGATGCCC
>JACQUI010000176.1 GCA_016210395.1 Chloroflexota bacterium
CGTTTGCCCTGAGCCAGCTTGCCCTGAGCGAAGCCGAAGGGAAGGGCGCGCGCATGGTTCGACACGCTCACCACGAGCGCATCGCCTTGGGCCGTTATCCTCATGCCCTGAAGCAAAGGCGCCACTACTCCGTTGACAATTGTTGACCAACTAGGTATTCTTTTGCCTAACGAACATGAGCTATTCAAGCAACATCTGCGCCTGTACGTGACGGGGCGTCCTTCGCCAGAGATGCGCACGCCCCTCTCGGACCCATTCCTGAGAGGGGCGTGCGTTTTTGTTGACACTCGGCTATCATGTCCAACCACTACCGTGAAAGAGGTGCCCAATGGCGACCAAGACCGACCAGCGCGGCGTCCTGCCCGTCATTCCCGAGGAGATTGACGAGTACGAGCGCGAGGTAAAGCGCTTCCGAGACAACGAGTGGGCCAACCCTGACCACTTCACCGCCTGGCGCCTCCTTCGCGGCGTGTACGGCCAGCGTCAGCCCGATGCCCAGATGATGCGCATCAAGATCCCCTACGGCGGGCTAACGGCGGACCATCTGGACGCCCTGGGCGTCATTGCCCGCGACCTGGCCCCCCTGCACAAGGGCCACTTCACCACGCGGGAGAACATGCAGTTCCATCACATGAGGCTGGAGGACGCCGTCACCGCCATGCGCGTCCTGGGAGAAGTGGGCCTCACCTCCCGCGAGGCGTGCGGCAACACGGTGCGCAACGTGGCCGGCTGCCCTATGGCAGGCGTCTGCGCCGATGAGCCCTTCGACATCTCGCCGTACGCCGCAGCCTACGCCCGTTACTTCGTCCGGCATCCCCTCACACAGAAGATGCCGCGGAAGATCAAGAGCGCCTTCTCCGGCTGCGCCCGCGACTGCGCCATCACCGCCATCCACGACGTGGGCTTCATCCCCGTCGTCAAGGACGGCAAAAAAGGCTTCAAGATGGTCATGGGCGGCGGCACCTCCATCATGGCCCGCATCGCGCCTGTCCTGTACGAGTTCGTCTCCACCGACGACTACCTGAAGGTCTCTGAGGCCGCCCTGCGCGTCTTCGACAAGGCAGACGAGCTGCGCAAGAACAGGATGAAGGCCAGGGTCAAGTTCCTCATTGACCGCATCGGCATTGATGAGTTCCGCAAGCTCGTCGAAGAAGAGATGAAAGGCGAGTGGGCGCAGAAGTCCTTCGACCCCACGCCGCTGCTGTACCTGGACGACGAGGAGAAGGACGCCCCGAACCCCAACGCCTTCGTCAACGGGGCCGGTCCTGCCAACGGCCACGCATCGCCGGAGTACCTGGAGTGGAAGCGCACCAACGTCTCGCCCCAGAAGCAGGCGGGCTACAACGTGGCGCTGGTCACCATTCCCCTGGGAGACGTGCAAGCGGAGCAGTTCCCGCTATTGGCGAACATCCTGCGCAAATACGCCGGCGGGCATGCCCGCGTGACACAACAGCAGAACCTGATGCTGCGCTGGGTGCCCGACAGCGCCCTCCATGCCCTGTGGGCCGACCTGAAGAGCGTGGGCCTCGGCGAGCCCGGCGTCAATGAGATCACCGACGTGACCTCCTGCCCCGGCACGGATAGCTGCAAGCTGGGCATCACGGCATCCATGGGCCTGGCCTGGGAGCTACGCAAGGAACTGCTGAAGATGCAGATCAGCGACCCGCTGGCGCGCAAGCTGCACATCAAGATGAGCGGCTGCCCCAACGGATGCGGCCAGCACCACATCGCCAACATCGGCTTCCACGGCGGCTCCATGAAGGGCCCCAACGGCAACCAGATCCCCTCCTACGAGCTGTTCATCGGCGGGGCGTACGAGGATGCGGCGACGCGGTTCGGCGAGCGATTGAAGGTCCGGATCCCCGCCAAGCGCGGGCCAGAGGCGGTGAAGCGCATCGTGGGCCTGTACATGAAGGACCGCAACGAGGGCGAGGAGTTCAACGCCTTCGTGGACCGGGTGGGCGCAAAGGTCTTCGAGCCGGTGCTGGACGACCTCAAAGAGATCGGCCCGCTGAACCGGCAGACCATTGACCTGTACATGGACTGGTCAAAGACCGTGCTGTACAAGGTGGAGCGCGGCGAAGGCGAGTGCGCAATCTAACGTCGCGCGCGGCAAGGGTCATGGCTGGCGGGCGCATTTCGCAGTAGCAATGACTGAAAGGGGCGGGTTTGAAACCCGCCCCTTGTTGTTCACAGGCCCGTCGGCGCGCCACGTCCCTGCTATAATCAGGGCCATGCAGACCGACATACTGGAAGGCCTGAACCCCGCCCAGCGCGAGGCCGTGGAGCACATCGAGGGGCCGCTGCTCATCATTGCGGGGCCGGGCAGCGGCAAGACCCGCGTCATCACCCACCGCATCGCGTACCTGGTGCGCGTGTGCGGCGTCAGCCCCTACCGCATCGCCGCCGTCACCTTCACCAACAAGGCTGCCAGGGAGATGCGGGAGCGCCTGGAACGATTGCTGGGCGCCCGCGCCGGGGAGCTGACGGCCGGCACCTTCCACGCCTTCTGCGCCTCCATCCTGCGCCGCGACGGCCAGCTTGTGAACCTGGCCCGCTCCTTCGTTATCTACGACCAGGAGGACCAGCAGGACCTCATCAAACGGGCAATGGAAGAGGCCAAGATTGACCCGAAGCGCTTTCCCATCGCCGGCATCCACGCCGCCATCTCCCAGGCCAAGAGCCTGCTGCTGGAGCCGGCCCAGTACGCCGCCACGGTCAAGAGCTACTACGAAGAGATCGTCCTGCGCATCTACGAGCGCTACCAGGGGCTGCTGGCCCAGAGCAACGCCGTGGACTTCGACGACCTGATCCTGCGGGCGGTGCGCCTGCTGGAAGGGTCGGCGGAGGCGCGAGAGAAGTACCAGTCCCGCTACGTCCACCTGATGGTGGACGAGTTCCAGGACACAAACATCGCCCAGTACGCCCTGGCGCGGCTCGTCGCGGGGAAGTACCGCAACATCTGCGTCGTGGGCGACCCCGACCAGTCCATCTACTCCTGGCGCAACGCAGACATACGCAACATCCTCTCGTTCAAGAAGGACTACCCCGACGCCAAGGTGGTCAACCTGGGGGAGAACAACCGCTCCACCAAGAATATCCTGGACACTGCCCGCAGCCTCATTGCGCCCAACAAGGCGCGCATTGAGCGCGACCTGTGGACCAGCAAGGCGCCGGGGTTCCCCATCGTCGTCAAGGAGGCGCATACCGAGGAGGAAGAGGCGCAGATGGTGGTGGAGGAGGTGGAGCGCCTGGTGAAGAAGGAGAAGCTGCGCTACTCCGACTGCGCCGTCATGTACCGCATCAACGCCCAGTCCCGCGCCCTGGAAGAGGCGTGCCTGCGC
>JACQUI010000169.1 GCA_016210395.1 Chloroflexota bacterium
CTTCCGAAGGGTGGAAGAGTAATCTGCGGTTGGCCGCGCAGTGATATGTAAAAGGGGGAGTGCAGAGGGGCAAGCCCCTCTGCCGGGGGCGCGGGTGTCTCCCGCAGCCTCAACAAACTCCCAGGGCGGGTGGGCGGGAATAGAAGCGTCTGCCACAAGGAGACCTCGAAGGTATTTTCATTCGTACGGGCGCCATGGCTATGGGCATGAACGATTCCGAGGCAACCGCTCCCTGCTACCCACGGTGGTAGGACCTATTCGGCTAGCCCCAGCAGCCTGGCCGCATTGCCCCCCAACACCAGCGCCTGCTCCTCCTTGCTCAGACCCGCCGCCCTGGCGTGGGCAAGCACTCGCTTGACCGGCAGCAAGGGAAAGTCCGAGCCGAAGAGGACCTTGTCCGCGCCCATGAGCTTCGGCCCCAGACTGAAGACCTCCCGCCGGTACAGAAACGGCGATGCCGCAGTGTCCACGTAGGCGTTCGCCAGCGCGCGCCGCACCTCCGGCATCAGCGCGTAGAAGGGCAGGCCGCCGCCCCAGTGCGCGCACACGATGCGCACGTCCGGGAACTGCTGGATGAGCGCCATCAGCGCCGCCGGCGTGACGGCCCCTTTGCCCGCATAGGCGTGCCCCACCGGCTCCGATGCGTGCGTCAGCACCACCAGCCCCAGCGCCCGCGCCTGCTCCATAAACGGCCCCATGACCGAGGCATCCGCCAGGCTGAACCCCTGGGTGTCCGGATGCAGCTCGCCCACTCCCCTCGCCCCTACGCGCGCGCAGCGCTCCACCTCGCGCAGCGCAGGCTCGCCCCAGGCCGGGTTCACAGAGCAGAACGGTATGATGCGCGTGGTGTGCTTGGCCGCCGACTCCAGCAGGTAGTCGTTAGCTTCACGCGCCGTCTCCAGGTCCGTCCAGCCCATGCCCAGGGCAACCGCTATGTCCACGCCCGCCTCGTCCAGGGCCTCCACTAGCTCCTCCGCCGTAGCCATAGGAGAACGGGGGTCTGAGAAGAGTGCGCGCAACGTTGCGTCCCGCTGCAGGTAGCGGTCGCGCCGCTCCCGGAATCCCGGCGGCAGGATATGCGTGTGAAAGTCTATGATCATGGGGGCTTCTCGGAAACCATCATTGAGGCGGATTGTGTTGTATTCTGAGGGAGTCCTTTGCCTTGGTCAGGGTAGACTTCCCGACCGAAGCGTCCAAGGTCTGCGCCTGAGACCGTCTTGCCAAAGACCTCCGATGCAGTGTAGTGTTCCGATTTGAGACAAGGGACTATTGACGTATTGGTGCAGATGTTCTTAGCTATGGCTAATTCGGGATTCCGAAGGTGGATAGCCCGTAAGGGCTAGCGCAGTAAGGTCAGGGCAACCTGACCTTTTCTGTTGTCATTCAAGCAGCTTCCGCCCTATGAGGTCGAACTTACCTCGAAAGACCTGAGCTAACTTCCCCGAAAACGTGGCAGGCGCAGCGGGAACTTTGCCGCTCGACTCTAGGATGTACTGCTTAGCGGGGTAGGCCAGCAGGTCAGCTATTTGAAGCCCTGCGACGTTCGCCTCTTTCTTCTTGATCTTGATTTCCTTGCTGGTGAGAACCTTCTGAAACTCTTGTGCCGAGATGTAGTAGGTGCCGTCTTGCCACACATGTTCATAGACGTCCTTCAATGCCATATCCTCCTTGCCGCCTCTGCCTTCGGCAAGAACGTCTCCTTTGCCTTTGACATACATCAGTGCACCTCTGTACCGTTCCAGAAGTAACGTCAGGGACAGGTGGTAAGGATGTATGGCCGCATCCCCATAGCGCTCCCTATGTGTCTTCTTGTCAAGGACAATAGTAAAAAGCCGGAACTGGGCCAAACGTATGAATTCCAACAAGTCTCGCTCCCAGGCTTCGTTCCTGGTTTGGTCAGAAAGTACACCGAAAGGCCCTTTCCTATTGCGGATGTCCTCTCGATGTAGAATCACGGGGTCATCAGGGCTGTGCGGGAAATGCGTTTGCTTAAGGGCCTCAATGGTTGGCTGAAACTCCTTCCGGTAATACTCAGACTCAATTGCTATTCCCGTAGCCCAAGGTATCTCCGGCTCACGTCGTCAAGCAACTTGTAGGTGTGGTCGCCAGATTCGTCAACGTAAAGCCGATAACGCACGATCAGCCCCCCGTGCTTGCACACTAGCCTCTGGCCTCTTCTGCCCGGAACATCTCTGAAGAACACTGGTTGCCATTATGTTGACTGCCTGAGTAGGTGCATAGCCGTATAGTCACCCACCTCTCCCCCAGTCACGCCCCCTCTGCTACCCTATTTCAAGTTGGCTGCCGATAACGCGTGAAATCAATCCCGAAGGAAACAAATCAAACCCTTCGCATCTGCCTATGCACGACTGTCTGCTTGTCCGATCTCTCCCCGTTATACTGAAACGCTGGCATCGGGTCCGGATAGTCCGGGTACATCTCCGATGCCAGCGTCCAGATGTAGTCCTCCACATCTTCAATTGTGAGGAAGATGTATCTGCGGCTAATAGCGCTCCAACTCCTTCAGGGCTGGCCGATGGAGGTCAATCATCAGGCGAGCGACTTCCTGGATAAACTCCCTGCGCTGCTCTTCAGTGGCGTGTTCAAGGAAACGAGCCATCTCTTTGCTCGTCGGAATCTGCTTGAGAACCCGTTCTCTTGTCAGCTTCGTGTTCTTTTGAGCGCTCATTGCCATCGCCGCAGGAACCCCTCTAAGAGATATCAGCCTCTAGTATACTAGCTGGCTTGGTAGGCGTACAGCCGCTGTCATCCGCACCTCCCCCAAACTGCAACCCCTGGCCTACTATGGAATCGCCGCCCTTTGCCGCGCGCCAAACCCCAAATCGCCACCCCTTGAGAACTGCCATGCAACGCCTTCCCTCTTTGCAATCCCGTCGCCTCAGCCCACCACAGAGCCATTGGCTTTCTCCTCGTCGCCGGCTTTTTCCGCAAAATCCAATCAGTCCCACAGGAGGACAATCAAACCGCTCTATGGTTTACCCGCCCGTATGCCCGCATGTCCGCCCGCTTGCCCGTTTGCCTGTCTCTTCCTGCCCCTCATGGACACCCCTCTTACCCCGTTGCTATAATCGGTAGGCTCTTGAAGGAGGCGACATGGTCTCAGTTACACGAGGAGTGAGCAGGGCGGCCAAGACTCCCCTGCCCGGCAAGGCTTCCACCAACGGGGCGACGCCTTCCGCCGCCCAGTACCGCAACCTCCGCGAAACGGCCCGCGCGATCCGCAGGGACATCCTATTGGCTATCACCGAGGCAGCCAGCGGCCACCCGGGTGGCTCCCTCTCCGAGACGGACGTCCTGGTGTCGTTGTTCTTCGGCGGCATCCTGCGCCACGACCCCAGGAACCCCACCTGGCCCGACCGCGACCGCTTCATCCTCAGCAAGGGCCATGCCTGCCCGGGCCTGTACACCGTCCTGGCACACCGCGGCTACTTCCCCAGGGCCGACCTCAGCACCTTCCGCAAGCTGGGAAGCCACCTGCAGGGCCACGCCAAGATCGGCACACCCGGCGTGGAGATGTCCTCCGGCTCCCTGGGCCAGGGCCTCTCCTTCGGCATCGGCGTCGCCCTGGCGGGACGGCTCGACAAACGCAGCTACCGGACCTACGTGCTCCTCGGCGACGGCGAGTGCGACGAGGGGCAGGTCTGGGAGGCGGCGATGGCCGCGGCACACTACAAGGTGGACACACTCACGGCCATTGTTGACCGCAACGGCGTCCAGAACGACCGCCACACCCACGAGGTCATGGAGCTGGAGCCGCTGGCCGCCAAGTGGCGCGCCTTCGGCTGGCGCGTCATCGAAACGGACGGCCACAGCTTCCCCGCCCTGCTGCGAGCCTTCCACCAGGCCCAGGAGACCAAGGGCCAGCCGGCGGCCATCATCGCAAAGACGGTGAAAGGCAAGGGCGTCAGCTTCATGGAAGGCAACCCCGGCTTCCACGGCCGCGCCCCCACCAAGGAGCAGCTTGCCCAAGCCCTGGGCGAGCTGGAGTTCTCGAAGGAGGAAGCCGCCCAGGCGATGCGCGACCTCAGCTTCCCCGACACCAAGATCGCCGAGTGGACGGGGCTGATGAAGGAACCAGAGAGGACCAAGGCATGACAACCCGTCCATCGGTAGCCACTCGTGAAGCATTCGGACAGACCCTCCTCGCCTTGGGCAAGGAGGACCCCAACATCGTCGTGGTCGGCGGCGACCTGAACGTCTCCACCTTTGCCCACCTCTTCGGCAGGGAGTTCCCGGACCGCTTCTTCGACCTCGGCCCCGCCGAGCAGAACATGATGAGCATGTCGGCGGGCTTCGCCTTCAGCGGCAAGATTCCGTTTGCCAACACATTCGCGGTCTTCGGCACCGGGCGGCCCTACGACCAGATCCGCGTGGGCATCGCCCAGACAGGCGCCAACGTCAAGATCCTCGGCAGCCACTCGGGTATTACCGTGGGAGAAGACGGCGTCTCGGCCCAGTCCATCGAGGATATCGCCTTGATGTGCGCCCTCCCCGGTTTCAACGTCGTTGTCCCGGCCGACGGACCTGAGACGGCCCAGGCAGTGCGGACCGCTGCGAAAGAGCGGGGGCCATTCTATCTGCGCGTGTCCCGGGCCGCCACGCCAGTTATTCACGGCGACGGCTACCAGTTTCGGCTGGGCAAGGCCGAGGTCATGCGGCAGGGCAAAGACGTGACGCTCATCGCTTGCGGCATCATGGTTGCCGCCGCGCTGGATGCTGCCGAAAACCTGGCGAAGACAGGCGTGCAGGCGCGGGTCATGAACATTGCGACCCTTCAGCCGCTGGATAGGGACGCTATCTTGTTGGCTGCCCGGGAGACAGGGGCCCTCGTCACCGCTGAAGAGCACTACATCAACGGCGGGTTAGGCAGCATGGTGGCCTCCACCGTGGCCCAGGGACACCCAGTGCCCGTGGAGATGGTTGCGCTGCACCGCTACGCCGAGTCCGGCACGCCTGCCCAGCTTCTGGTCAAGTACGGCCTGACCGCAGCCGGCGTTGAGGAAGCAGCGCGGCGCGCCCTGAAGCGCAAGACCGAGCAATAAAGGGGCAGCGCGGCCCCGTCATGCTGAGAGCTTGGCTGTCATTCTGAGCCATGACGGTAGTCAGGCGAAGAATCCAAGGCGAAGGCCATTGCAACGCTCCACCTCAGCAAGAGCGGTTCGTCATCGTCGGCCCAGGCCTTAGATTCTTCGCCTGACGGTTCGCCGGTGATGGCGGATGTCGTTTGACCGCTCCATGCCTTCTCGCAAGCGACCGGTTGAGGTCGTTCACTGCCAGGGTGATCGCATGAATGCGTGGTTGCATATCTCCTCTCAACCCATGCACCGCTGGATAGTAAGAAGGCGACGAGTCCGCCAGGGCCAATGTGTCCGCCCGCCCCACAGGGCCACGCAGACACGCACGTCCGCCCTACGGGGTGTCCCAGTACAGCAGCGCCGAGCGCATGCCATCCGGCCAGCGGTATGCCCCATCCACACGCTGAAGCCTCCGACCGAGGCATTCCCTGATCTCCGCATCGCGGCCAGCGCCCTCCAGCCGCAGATGACGCTTGGCCCGCTCCACCGCATCCTCCAGCGTCGCGTCCGTCCAGCGGCGCACAGGCGCGTTCTCCATGAGCACGTTAGGGTATATCCCTGCGGCCAGCAGCAGGTTGAACCCCACAGTGAAGTTGGGGCTGTCGTGCCACTGTCCGCGTAGCCGCGCGGACAGCTCGCCGATAGCGCCGTCGTGGGCGGGCACGCGCAGCGCCAGGTAGCATGCGGCGCGGGCGCACGCCTCCATCCTACGCACAAAGGCGAGGAGGTCCGGGCTGGTGTACGTAGAGTGGGAGGCGATGGCCACGTCATGCGGTTCGAGGTCCACCTCCATCCAGGGCGTCGCCAGCACCGTCACGTTCGCCACGCCCAGCCTTGCCAGCCGCTCGTGCAGCACCTCGCGCATGCCCGGCGTAGGCTCCACCGCCGTCACCTGCCGCACCTTGCGGGCAATGGGAACGGTCCACCTGCCGACCCCCGCGCCAATATCCACGACTGCCATGTCGGGGGTCAGCCTGGAGAGCAGCACGTCCAGCAGCGGATCGGGAAACCCGGGCCGGAGACCCCCGCCGGCGTCCAGCTCCTGTGCAACCCTCCGCCACCGCGACACCATCTGCCTCTCGCCCTCAGCCCCTGCCTGGACATCGTGTGTTGCCAGCTCTCGCCAGAGCGCAGACCATTCACCTGTCATGAACGCGTCCTCCAGATCTTGACTACTTCCCTTATGGCCGCCCCACCTTGTCGGGCGAGGGCAGCAGGTGAATCCTGAGCAATACAGTCTGCTCAATCGCGGCGGGGACGAGGAGGCGGCGGCACGCGTCCCGCGACCGCAATGCCTTCGTAATCGCCGCCGCATCGCCAGTGATGACCTCCACCCTTGCCTGGCGCACCGCTCCCCTGTGGACAACCCATATCTCTTGCTGCTCGCGCAGGTTCCGCCACCAGACGCCTTTCGTGCTGGTCACCGCCTCCAGCGCGCCGTCGCTGGAGCGGTGGTAGGCGATGGGCACCTCCTAACGCCTGCCTGACCGCCTCCCGCTGAAGCACAGCAGCACAACGTACCAGCTCATGAAGCAGTGCAGCCGGGACTTGAGCAGCCATCGTGCGGCGGGGTTGATACGCGGAAACACCGCAGGGACGAAGCGGTCAATGAACCAGAAGGCGATCTTCCCACGCACAGATGGCATATCGTGGGCTATTATAGGCGGCAAGCCCCTACTGAGGAAGACGCGGCAATGTGCTGCAACCCTCGGGGCAGGGTCTCCCTGCCAGCGTCTCCCGGCTTAGGGACGCGCGGAGCGATCGTGGTCAGGGACGGCAAGGAGGCCGTGGATGTCAGCCGCAACCTGGTCGGGCTGGAACACACCCTGGTAGATGGCGCGCTTCTGGCCCTGGGCGTCAAGCAAATGCGTCTTGTAGCTGTGGTAGACCACCACGTCCTTCAGATGTGCCTGCTCTTCGCGGTACACGCCGTAGCCGTCCCAGGCTGCCTGCAAGGACGCCATGTCGCCGCTCAGGAAAAGCCACCTGCCGCCTTTGGCAGAAGTGTACTCCCTCAGATGCTCAGGAGTATCGTGATCGGGGTCTGTGGTGATGAGCACCAGGCTGAGCCTGCCCTGGTCAATGGCATCGGAGAACCGCCGCTGCAAGTCCTGGTAATAGGCGGTGATCAGGGGACACGCCTCCGGGCAGTTGGTGTAGAGAAAGCTCACCAGCACTACCTGCCCGCTGAGGTCGCCTAGGCTCACAGCCTCTCCATTCTGGCCCACCAGGACAAAGGGAAACGCCGGCGCGGGTGGCGCAACCTCTTCTCTGGTAACGACACGCAACCCCGACACCTCCGGGTGCGCGATTGCGGGCGACTGCTGATGCGTAGCGTGAGCAGACGCCTCGGGCGACTCCTGCGCCGTAACCCACGCAACGCCCGCCATCACGGCTATTGCCAGGACTGCTCCCGCCGCAAGGCCAAGGCCTATCCGCCTCTTCACTGTTGCGCCAATCATGGGACCATTCCCCTCATTGCACCCGCATCTACAGGAAGGCCACGCCGGCAATGAATCCTACCACCGCTACGGTGACGCCCAGCAGCGCCACCATCCGCATGTTCGCCAGCGCGCCCCCAAGAAGCATCAGGCAGGGCAAACTGACCGGCGGCAGCACCACAAGCAAGGTCGCAGCAGGCCCGTTGAACCCCGCCTGCAGCATCTGCTGCGCCATAGGAATCTCGGACCAGGTGGACACCATGAACACCGTGCCCGCCACCGCTGCGATGCCAACGCTTGCCAGGTTGTTGCCGAAGGCAGCCGGCAATACCTGCACCAGCGCAGAAGTGATCATGCCGAGTACGAACAGCGTCGGCACCAGGAGCACGGCGATCCTCCGGCTCACCGACAGCCACGAGCCGATGAACGCCGCCGGCGTGTCCATGCGCCGGTCCTTCACCAGCTCGTCCACCTGGAAGAGCCGGCAGTAGCCGTTCATCAGGCGCATCATGGCCATGCCCACCGGGCCGCGCGGCGTCCAGCCCGATCCCTCCCACCGGCTGGCGACCCAGGCGACTCCAAAAGTCACAGGCAACGTGAGCAGGAGGCCGGCGGCTACCCTGAGGATGGCGTAGGGCGCGGGCAGCAGAAGGGCCGCCAGGACCAGGGCGGTAAGGTTCAGCATGGGCGAACCCACAACGAATGCCAGCAAGAACTGCTTGGACGCTCCCTGGCGCGCCAGGGAAGGCGAGATCACGGAGGCGCAGCAAGAGCAAAAGGGCTGCGGTAGCGCGAATGCAGCGCCAAAGAGGCTGCCGCCCAGGCCGGTCCTGGCGAACATGGGCTTCAGGTAGCGGGGCAGCACGGTGAGGGCCAGGCCCGCCAGCATGACCCCCAGAAAGGTGGCGTGCCACACCGTGAGCTGGTAGCTTACCGCCAGGGCCAGCGGCTTCAGCCAGCCGGTGACGCCGTAGGCGTTCAGCCAGCTTACGCCTACCTTCCCTGCTTCGGCAGCCCGGGCTGCGGCAACTCCCCGGTATGTGAACGCGTCAATAATGAACATACCGAAGATGATGAAGGTGAGCCACTTGACGTACCCCTCCAGACGGGGCGTGGCTATCTTGCCTTCCTGGGACTTCAAACTCCGATAGAACACCACGATGCCCAGGATTCCCGCAGTGGCCATGGCAAGATGCCAGGGGCCAAGCGAGAAGTAGGGGGTCTTCCAGGCATAGGCGGGGAAAAGGAATGCCCGCCGCGCGTCCACAAGGGTCAGCAGCATCAGCCCCAGCGAAGCCACCAGGGCGGCTAGCTTCCACTGATAGCTAGCAGGCGTCCGCGAAAACTCCTGAGTCCTACCGATTGCAGGATTGGCTTGCAAGGTCGCCTCCTTCGAGCTTCCCTGGGATAACTAGCTAAGCCATTGCAATGGCTTCAGGACCAGCCGCGCCGGCGTTGAGATTGCGTTGGCCACAGTTTCCGGGCTGAACACTAGCAGAATGCCCATGGCCACCAGCAACAGCGCGCTGGCTACCAGCAACGCGTTCCGCAGGCGCATCGAGGCGTTCATCAGGAACTCGCCCCAGCCGACGGCCACGAAGAAGAACGGCACTGCGCACACCAGCAGGTACACCGCTATGACCACGATGGCCCAGGCCGGGCTGCTCAGCCCCGCATACACCAGCAGCGGCAGCAAGATTGCAGTCGTGAGCGTCGGCGCGCCGGCAACCGAGCAGACCATGGCAAGCGACGCGCCCATGGCCGACGAAGTGCGAGGGCTCAGGCCGGCCTCCGCCGCGCCTGATCGCCGCCCTGCGAACCCCGGCGCCACCCTACCCACAACGCCCCAGACCTTGCCTTCAACCCATGCGCCCTGCGCCGTGCCCCGTACCAGCAGCGCTCCGATGCCCAGCAAGACCAGACCCCCAAGGAGCTCCATCGGCCGCAGGTCTGAGGTCTGGAGATCGAACACGTTCACAGCCACCGCGATGGCTATGTAGAGTACTACTAATGCCGCCAAATAGGAAAGGGTTTGCTTGACCAGCCGCGACCGCACCTTTGCCGCCGCCTCTTTCCCGGCAAGGCTTGCCACCGTCCCGGTTGTAAGGGAACCCAGCGTGAGGGAACCCACCAGGCATGGAGTGCAGGCGAACAGCAAGGCCGCCATGGCCGCCCCAATGGTCATGAGCACCTGGGCAATAGGCATCTCCAGGTCTCCCGAAACTCCAGGCAAGGGGTAGTTGAAGGTCAGCGTGCGGTTGTCTCCGGGGCCTTCGACGCCATTGACCAGCACCTCAAGCTGGCCTTCGCTCCGCTCGAAAATGGGCTGGCCCTGCATGTCATACCGGGGGAAGAAGGTCAGATACGTGTTGTGGTGAGTGGCCAGCGCCACCGGCCTGTCCGAAGCGGGGTACAGCACCCCATCCACCTTCAGGAACACCTTCCCGTCCAGAGAAAGGCCTCGAACCGCGCCGGCGTGAGCCGTCGCCGCCAGGACAAACGCCTGGGACATGCGCATGCGCGGCTCGATCTCCTCCCAAATGCCCAGGCGCTCTGCGTACGCCCTGTTTGCCAGGGTTGCGGTCAGGTGGATGTCGCACCCGCGCTGGGCGCACGTGGCATCGTTTGCGCTGATGGTGCCGCCGCGCGGACCCAGGTCAAGGCCATCGCCAAAGCGGTACCCCACCAGCAGGAGCACCAACACGGCCAGGCCGCCAAGGGCCAGTTTCGCAAGCGGGTGTCCCAGGGCTGCGCCTGCGCGGGGCAACGGCGCAGCAACTCTATCGAGCAGTTGCATAGCGATCCTCCCTCACCACCACAGCGGTCTCTTTCCTGGCAAACCATCTGGGACGCGGTGCTCCGGCGCTGCGCCAGGCGTTGAACACCAGCAGGGCCGCGCCCAGCACAAAAAGGAAGGTTCCGACGTCCGGATAGTGGTAGGTCTTGATCTTCCCGAGGGTGAGCACACCCACCACCGGAGGAGTGAAGGCGTCAAAGTACCTCAAGGGGCGCTGCGGGTCCAGGTTGTGGCCGAACAAGTACAGGCTGTACTGGCCCCAGGCCATGACCGCTGTCATCAGCACCCACGGAAGGACCGCGGCAGTCCGGGCCAGCCGCCTGGTCAGTCCCACGGCCACCGCCAGGGCGCACAGGGCTACGACTGAGAGCGAGAAGAGAGGGAAGAAAACACCGGGGATGGGCGGCGGCATGTGCACGCCCACCAACCGTCCCACTATGTTCCACTCCACTATGTCGCCCTGGTATTTGAAGGCGTACATGTGAAGGGACAGAGGTTGCCCAGGGTACGCGGGCGCTTCCATCCTTGCCGTCCAGAATGGAAAGGCCAGAGAGGCCAGCATCAGCGCCGCCGCTGCCAGGGGAAGAATCCGTCCCGCTTTCATTGTCGCTCTCCTTCAAATTGAGCGTCGCCGGGTGTAGGGGCGGGTTTGAAACCCGCCCCTACAGAATGTAAGGCGTAGCTCTTAGGCGCTGGGCAGCTTGGTTTCCTTGTCGGGAGTCCATTCGCTCTGCGGGATAACCACCATGCGCCCCCGCATCTCCATGTGCAGCTCGCTGCAGAACCAGATGCAGTAGTACCAGTGGACGCCTGCCTTGTCAGCCACGAACTCGATGTCCCGCACTTCGCCGGGGTCGAGCGAAACCGACACGTTGTAGGAGTCCAGGGCAAAACCGTGGGAGATGTCCATAGCCGTCTCGCCGCTGATGAGCTTCGCCTTGACCATCCAGCCCTGGGGTACGGTGAGGATGCCGGGGGTGAAGAACGACCGCACGACGGACATGGTCACTCTGACCTCTTTGGCAGCATAGTCGTACTCCACCGAGGGCTGCTGACCTACGGCCGCCGCGGCCTCGCTGTAGGAGTGTTTGGTCTTGCCCTGTATGAGGGATACGGGGATGGCCTGAGAGTAGTGAGTCTCCGGCCCCAGGGGCATCTGGTCTACCAGCTTGGCAGGCGTCTGCCCAATAGTGAACAGCTCGTGGTTCTCACTCTCCAGGGGACCGTGGTTCAGAAAGGTGTCCTTGGTCAGCTTGTTCATGGAGATGATGTACTTGCCATACGGCTTGGCCGTATCTCCGCCCGGCACCACCAGGTGGCCTACACTGTAGTGAGCGGGTAGGACGTCCACAACCTTCCATACCTTATCCTGCTGGCCGTGGAGCTTCACGTAAGGGCCGCCCAGGGCGACCTTTTTGATGTCCGAGTCCACGAAGAAACCCACGTAGGCATAGCCTTTGTCATCGAACTCGATGTGGGTTGGGCCCATGCCCAGGTCCATGGTGGCAGCCCGGACGAAGTCGGGATCAAGGATCTTCACGCCGAACTCCTCACCGATGACCTTCTGGTCTTTGATGGCCAGCAGCACCTTTTCAATGTCTACCGCCGCTATCAGGGTGGTAGCCTTGCCGCTGGTGAGGAAGTACTTGCCGGTAGGGGAAATATCTAACCCGTGCGGGTTCAAGGGAATGGGGGTGACGTACACCTCCACGTCCTTCCAGGAGACCACGGGCACGTCGGGGGCCTGCTCAGTTGTGACGTACTTCTTGTCCGCAATCGCCTTCTCGATGCTGGCCAGGTTCCAGAAGAAGAGGTAGTCCTGGTCCCGCTGGAACATGCCCACGGCATCGGTAGCGCGCTCTGTGTTGTAGGCGGTGGTCATGAGCCAGCCGGAGCTATCGCCCCAACCGATGCGGGCCATGTCGAACTGCCAGGGCCCCCACACCTGCCACCCATTGCTCATGGTGCCGTCGTCAGCAATGCGAATACCCGCTACGCCCGCGACATACGGCCCTTTGATGGGGTCTATGGCCAGTCCTAGATGATCGCGGATGGCCTTTTCGGGGTATTGCTCGTGCTCGAAGTTCTGTACTGCCAGCTTCGTGTCAGGCCCCACGTTGAAGCCGTGAACGCCGCCCGTGGTATTGGGGATCCACAGGATCTGGCCGGTGCGGAAGGTGTCCAGGTCAACGCGGCCGATGCGGGCGTGTTGCTTATCGTTCACGAACACCCAACGGCCGTCGTAGACGCCGTTGGTCTTGCTTGCCGATGGGTGATGGGTGTCGCCCCGGGTGATGAGCTCGCCCGTCCAGGGGTTCGTGAGCATTTGGCGTATCTTCGGGTCCTCAGCCACCCAGCCCCAGGCCTGGTCTTCCACGAAAATGGGGATCTCAGAGAGGTACTTCATGGAAGGAACGCCGTAGACGTACATGCCGCCCTGCTGCCCACCGCTGGCGAAAACGTAGAACTCTTCGGTCTGCTTATAGAATTGGTTGGGCATTGGATAGGGCCGCTGGTACTGGCTGGGAGAAGTGGCGGCTCCCTGCACCACAGGCCCCAGCAGGAACCCGAACACGACGGTGCCTGCCAGGAGACCCAGCAGGAGGGCGGCCACGAGTTTGGGGGAAATCAGTGCTTTCATGTGGTAGCCTCCTGTGCTACTCCTCGACAATGAGTTTGCCTTGCATCAAATAGTGGCTGGGATGGCAAAAGACCACGCACTCAAAGCCGAACTCCCCGGCCACCGATGCTTTGAACGTGACATCCTTGGTGACGCCCTTGCGGATGCCTGTAACCCAGATGTCGTACGGCCCCAGGAGTTGGAACCCGTGGCCGCTGAACTCCTTCAGCCCAACCGCCTCATCCACCCCCGGCATATCGGCCAGGCCGTCATCTATGGCGGTCAGGCGCAACCGCACCACCTGGTCCTTCTTCACCCTGACCTCTTTGGGCATGAAGGCCGGCCGGACAAGGGTGATGTCCACTGTCACGTCCGGCTCGCCCAGCTCGGCCCCAGAGAAAACGTTGATAGACTGCTCCTCGTACGTGCCCGGAGCCCGCTTCAGGCCCTGGACATACTCTTCAGAAGAAGCTACGGCCCCCGGGGTTGGTTTGCCGTCTCTCAGCACGGCAAAAGCGCCAACCCCCACCACCAGCACAGCCAATAAGAGCGCTGCAAGCCAGGATCTCACGCGCTGCCTCCTTTCGTGCTTCCAGGTGCTTGGTAAGGAATCCGCCATTACGCCCTACGTGGAAACCGCCGCAAACAGCGGCGCTGGTCCATCCACAGAGAAGTGTAGTGGCAGGCCACGGGCAAATCCCTACCCACCTGGGTAGTCTTGCGGTAGGGGCCAGGGCAAAAGCAGAACGTTACGAAGAGGCTAATGAGTGGCGTGCAGGGTGCGCAGCCCTCCAAGGGCTGCTCGGAGAAGCATCCATCGCCTGCGGGCGATGGATGAGAGGATTGAGGTCTGAAGCTGCGCCGTGGATGGCAGGAGCGGGCCCAGGCGTGCAGCAAGCGCCAGCGACTATCTCGCCGAAGCCCCCAGGCCATGCCTGGCAGCCCACGCCACCACCTGGGCGCGGTTCTGCAGGTGCAGCTTGCCAAGGATGTTCTTCATGTGGTACTTGACGGTGTTATCCGTGATGGAGAGCCGGTCCGCGACCTCTTTGTTGGTCATGCCCTCCGCTACAACCGCCAGCACCTCTTGCTCCCTGAGGCTGAGCAAGGATTCCTCTTCAGGCGCGCCGGTACGGGTTGCTTGCGAACGGAACTCCTCCAGGAGCCTGCCTGCAAGGCGGGACGGCAGGATGGCTTCCCCGGCATGAATGGCCTCCAGGGCGGCGAAAAACCTGGCGGCTTCCAGGTCTTTCAGCAGGTAGCTGGATGCGCCGCTCTTCACCGCCTCGAACAGGTCCTGCTCGTCATCCGAAGCAGTCAGGATGACGATCTTGGCGTCCGGGTACTGCGCCTTGATGTGGCGCGTGGCCTCCAGGCCACCCATCTCCGGCATGCGGATATCCATAAGGATGACGTCGGGGAGGCCGTGGCGCAGCAGGTCCAAGGCCTCGCGGCCATTGCCCGCCTCCGCCGCCACCTGGTGCCCCCGGGCGCGCAGCAGGCTAGCGACGCCGTTTCGGAAGAGGGGCTGGTCGTCCACCAACATGACCTTCATGCCTGCTTCCTTTCGCCCTCGGGATGGCCCTTGGGATGAATAGCCCCCGGCACGCGCAGGAGAACTCTCGTGCCTTGGCCTGGGTGACTTTCGATTCCCAGCGTCCCGCCAATAGCCTCGGCCCGCTCCTGCATTGTTTGCAGCCCAAAGTGCGGCCAGTCAACGCGGCGCAGGGCGGCGGGGTTGAAGCCTCGACCGTCGTCCTCCACCTGCACGTGCAGCTCGTCTCCCTGCCGCTTCATGTCCAGGTTCACGTGGGCCGCTTCCGCGTGCTTCCGGACATTGGTGAGCGCTTCCTGAATGATGCGTATGATCTGCACCTCTTGCAGGGGTGTCAGCGCCGTATCCGCTGGGCTGAAATCCCAACGCACCAGCACCTGGAGGCGCGACTGGCGCTGGTATTCCGCCACGTACTCATCCAGCACCTGCGAAAGGTCCCGCTCAGCGCCGACCTGGGAACGCAGGGCCAGTATGCCCTCTCGGATGTCCTGGTACGCGCTGCGGGCTGCCTCGCTGAGCTCTCGCACCTGCTCCTGGGCAACGGCCGTTTCGCCGTTGGCAAGGAACGTTTCCACTGCCTGCGCCTTGGTGTTGACATACCCAAGCACCTGGGCCAAGCCATCGTGCATCTCGCGCGAGATGCGGACGCGCTCCGTCTCCACCGCCAGCGCCTGCGTCTGGTCATACAACCGGGCGTTCTGGATGGTAACCGCGGCCTGGTTGGCAAAGAGCTGCACAATCTCTTCGTCTTCCCGGGTGAAGGGTCCGCCGCTGGTCTTGTCTGTGAGATAGAGGCTGCCCACAGTCCTTCCCTTGTGGAGAATGGGCACCCCCAAGAAGGAGGTCATTGGAGGGTGGCCGGGAGGGAACCCCGACGAGTCCGGGTGGTCCGAGATACGTTCCAGGCGCAGGGGTCCCCTGTCCTTCAGCATCAGGCCAAGCAGCCCTTTGCCCGTTGGCAAAGGGCCGATAGCCTGCCGCGCCCGCTCGTCCAGGCCGGCGGTGTAGAAGGCCCTGATTGCGCCGTCGTCTCCCACAACGCTTAGCGCGGCATACCTGGCTTGCACCAGCTCCCGGCTCAGCTCCACCACCCGTTGCAGCACCGACGACATCAGGCGCTCTTCGGAGAGGGCAAGGTTCGCCTCATTCAAAGCCTTGAGCTGGGCGTTCTGGGTGGAGGCGGTGTGCGAAAGGCGCTCAACGTTGCTCTGGAGGCGGCCGATGAACCGAAACATGAGGGCTGAGAAAGCGGCAAGGAAGAGGCCGGTGCTTCCCAGCAACAACACCTGCCCCCAGAAGGTGTGGATAAGGACATGCGCGGGTCCCTGAATAAGGTAGAGGTAGAAGGCGAGAAACGCCAGCGGCGCCAGCACCCCAAGGCACCGCAACCTGCGCAGGGTGACGCGCGGCTCGAAGGCTATTCTGCGCCGCTGGTCCATAAGCTGTTCGTGGCCTTCCATCAATAGCGTGGTCGTTGTTCAATGAGTCAGAGCTTTGGCTCCATTATACATTCCGGTGCGGCCGTGCTCTCTGAAGCCCTAGAAGCACAACACGGCAGCCCGCGTTGTGCTTCTAGGCGGGCTGCCGCGTATTCGCAAGAC
>JACQUI010000170.1 GCA_016210395.1 Chloroflexota bacterium
CTGCATCGCCTGGGCATTCAGGCCTTCCAGCCCGTGCTGGTGGAAGGCAGCGCCATCCAGATCCATCCTTTGGTCTGCACCGCCTTCAACGCCGACTTCGACGGCGACCAGATGGCCGTGCATGTGCCGCTTTCCAAGGAAGCGGTCATGGAAGCCCGGAACCTCATGCTCAGCACCCACAACATGCTGTCCCCAAGCTCAGGGCAGCCCATCGTGACGCCCACGCTGGACATTGTGCTGGGGTGCTACTACTTGACCCAGGTTATCCCCGGCGCCAAGGGCGAGGGCAGTGTCTTCCTGAACAAGGACGATGCCCGCCAGGCCTTCGACATGGGCGAGGTGGCCATGCACGCCGAGGTCGAGGTTCGCGGTGAGGTAGAACCCTATGCCCACCTTAAGACCACCGTGGGCCGCCTCATCTTCAACGAGGTGCTGCCTCCAGAGGTGGGGTACCGGAACCTCCAGATGGACGACAAGGCGCTGGAAACCCTGGTGGCCGACTGCTACCGTGTCCTGGGCAATGAGGGCACCGCGCCTGTTATGGACTCGCTGAAGAACCTGGGGTTCCACTACGCCACTCAGTCCGGGACCACCATCTCCATCACCGACATCCACGTGCCGGCCAAAAAGGCCGAGCTCATGGATGATGCGGGCCGCAGAATTGCAGAGCTGGAAGAGCAGTTCCAGATGGGCCTTATCACGGAAGAGGAGCGGTACCGCAAGACCGTGGACATCTGGACCAATACCAGCGACCGCATGACCGACGCCGTGCGGGACGAGATGCACAACTACGGCGGCGTGTACATGATGAGCGCGTCCGGCGCCAAAGGCAACCTGGCGCAGATCAAGCAGATGGCCGGCATGCGCGGCCTTATGAGCAACCCGCGTGGCCGCATTATTGACTTGCCCATCAAGTCCAGCTTCCGGGAAGGCCTCACCGTGCTGGAGTACTTCATCTCCACCCACGGCGCGCGGAAAGGTCTGACCGACACGGCCCTGCGCACCGCAGACAGCGGCTACCTGACCCGCCGCCTCATTGACATCTCTCAGGACGTCATCATCCTGAGCCGGGACTGCGGGACAACCCAGGGGTTCTGGATCGAACAGGAGCACGACTCCTCCCTGGCGCCGCCGCTGGATAAACGCATCATAGGACGGGTAGCTGCGGCGCCCGTAGCCCATCCCGAGACCGGCGAAATCATCGTGGAGCGCAACCAGGAGATAACCGAAGCGAGGGCAAAGGCCATTGTAGACGCCGGCCTCACCAGCGTCCTGGTCCGTTCGCCCCTCACGTGCGCTTTGCCCAGGGGCCTGTGCGGGCCCTGCTATGGCCGCAGCATGGCCACGGGTGAGAACATCATGATGGGAGAAGCCGTGGGCATCATCGCGGCCCAGAGCATTGGCGAGCCGGGCACGCAGCTTACCATGCGCACCTTCCACACGGGAGGCATCGCCGGCGAGCATGACATCACCACTGGTTTGCCCCGGGTCGAGGAGCTGTTCGAAGCGCGTGTTCCCAAAGGCAACGCAATCGTGTCCCATATTGACGGCAAGGTAGAGGTCGAGCACAGCACGGAAGGACGCCTGGTCCGCGTGGTCAGCCAGGAGTCGTTCCAGGAAGAATACGCTGTGCCGGCGGGGTTCGCCCCCGCCGTCGAGTCCGGCGACCAGGTAGAGGTCGGCGACACCATTGCGTGGCCACCAGCCGTGGAAGAGGAAGCTGGGGAAGCCCGCGAGCACGAAGAGGACGGCGCGCTTGCTCCCTCACCCATCGTGGCCCGTGTCTCGGGCCGCGCCGACGTGTATGAGAACTCCATTGTGCTGAGCTGGGTGGAAACCGACCAGCGCGAGTACAACATTCCCGCTGCGTCCCGCATCGTCGTCGAGCAGGGCCAGGAGATTAAGGCCGGCGACGGCATCACGGAAGGTCCCAAGAGCCCCCAGGACATCCTGGGCATCATGGGCCCGGAAGCAGTCCAGCGCTACCTGGTGGCCGAGGTGCAGGCCGTGTACCGCTCCCAGGGCATCACCATCAACGACAAGCACATCGAAGTGATCGTGCGGCAGATGCTGCGTAAGGTGCGCGCCGAGACTTCCGGCGACACCGACCTCCTGCCGGGTGAGCTGGTAGACCGCTTCACCTTTGAAGAGAGCAACGCCCGTATCCTGGCGGAAGGCGGCGAGCCTGCGACGGCGCGCCCGGAGCTTCTGGGCGTCACCCGCGCCTCTCTCAATACCGAGAGCTTCCTGGCGGCGGCCTCCTTCCAGGAGACCACCAGGGTGCTCACCGAGGCTGCCGTCAATGGCGCCACAGACCCCTTGCTGGGGCTGAAGGAGAACGTCATTATTGGCCGGCTCATCCCCGCCCGTCTGGACATTACGGCAGAAGGGCGCAAGAGGCTGGGTCTGCCCGAGCCGGGACAAGCGCGGGCCGCTGCTGTAGCCATATTGGAAGGCGGCGGAAACGGGCATGGCCTGGATGGAGAAGACGGTCTATCGCTGACGCCGCCGGTTGTGGCCTCCGCCATAGACCTCAGCGGCGACAACCCACTGCTGGCTGACGAAGCCGTCGAAGACGACCTGGGGCATGACGAAGAGGAGTAGGCGCTAGGCCTTCCCCCGGATTGTCAACCAACCAACCGGCCCGCATACGCGGGCCGCTTCTTTGTGTGTGTTTGCAGCAGGTCCGGCATGGGAAGCTCCATCCATCTTCCCTATGGAGTGGCGTCAACTCCTGACCTTGGTGCAGATGCTTCAGCGCGTGTGGTTAAGAAGAGAATATGGGCTGATGCAAACAAAACGCCAACCCTACGAAATGGTGCGTATGCATCAAATGCTGGTGTTGGCCCAGAAACGTCCGCGATTTGACGTGGCCATCCACCGTGCGTATACTGGCGCGCAACGCCGCAGGCGCTGCGTGGCCCTGCCCAACGGAGTCAGGGGAACAGAACGCTCCCCTGGCTACACGGAGGCCCTTATGGAAAGAGCAAGCCTCGAAGAGCTTGTCCAGGAGGAAAAGGGCCGCGAATCGTCTGGGGCGCTTGACTGCCAAAGCGATGACGGCGTGGCCTGGCTGGACTTCTGGCTCAACTGGCTTCCCCGCCGCTGGCGAAGACGCGACAGGCGTGGAGAGAAGCCGGCGTCGCCCGTTGACCGCGACCTGGCAGGCGTCCGCTAGTCCAAGAAAGGCGATCCGCGCATGGCGACGGTTACTTCTGAAAAACCACCTCTTGAAAAACGCACCCTGGCGGCTTCCCTAGCCCTGGCGGTGGCCCCCCTCAAGAACAGGAACTTCTCCCTGCTCATGGGCGGGCGGGTCACCTCCAACATGGGCCGCAACATGCGGGTGTTCGCCCGCGCGTGGCTGGTGTTGGAGCTCACCAACTCGCCCTTCCTCCTGGGCCTCGTCACCTCGTCTCTCGCCTGGCCCATGCTGTTCATGCCCTTCGTCGGCGGCGTCCTGGCCGACCGCATAGACCGCCGCAAGCTGCTCCTGTACACGGAATTCGCTCTGGTTATCTTGTGGGTGGCCCAGTCCCTGGTCATCACGCTTGGCGTTGTGGAGTGGTGGCACCTCATGGTGACCTCAGTCCTCAGCGGCATCATCCAGTCAGTGGGCCGGCCCGGCCACCACGCAATGGTGGGCAACGTGGTAAGCAAGCAGCAGCTCTCCAGCGCCGTCGCCATAGACTCGGTGGCCGACCACTGGCCAAGGGCGGTTGGCTTGCTGGCTGCGACGATGCTGGTCGTCAGCATCGGCGTGGAGGGCCTCTTCTGGATTACGGCTACCTTGCAGTTCCTTACCGGGATCTCACTCCTCTTCATGAAGTGGGAGCGCCAAGCGCCCGCCGAGGCGGCGAAGAAGAGCGTCAGGGGCAACCTCCTGGATGCCTTCAACTACGTCAAGGGCGAGTCCATCATCGTTGGCCTCGTCATCATGGCCATCGCCGCCTCCATGTTCGGTGGCATCGGTTTCTTGATGCCTGTCTTCGCCAGGGACATCCTTGGCGTGGGCGCCCAGGGGTTGGGCACGCTGATGCTGTCCAGCACGCTGGGTGTTTCCATCGGCTCGCTGATGATCATGGGGCTGGCAAACCACGCGCGGCGCGGTCTGCTGCTTGTGGCCGGTTCGCTTTTCACCACTGCATTCGCCATCGGCTTCTCGCGGTCCGAGGTTTTCTGGCTTTCCATCGCCCTTGTCTTTGGCATGGGCATATTCCAGACCGTGCGTCAGACACTCATGGATATGGTCATGCAGCTCCTCGCCACCAACGAGATGCGGGGGCGCGTCATGGCGCTGCGCGTCTCTATCCAGGGCTACTCCTGGATCGGCGTGCTGCTGCTGGGCGCTCTGGCGGAAGGGATCGGCGCAGCCAACGCCGTCCTGATTGGGGCTTCGGTGTCAGGCTTGGTGGCCGTGGTCATTTTCATTCTGATGCCCAGGATCCCCAGATTCCGCTAGCACAAACGTGAAGGAGGGGTTGCCACGTGTGGCGTGTTTTCGAGATGTGTGTGATGACGCCTGTCACTCTGAGCCGAGCGGTCAGAGACCATCGCCTGCGGGGGCCTTGGCTCGGCGAAGAACCCCCCACAACCTCTGTCTGCCGGCGGGCCGAGACAGTGGCCCGTCGTTTGCGATTCCATGTAGTTCTCTCAACGGCTGCGACCCTCGCCCTTACCGTTGCTCTTGGAGCCTGCGGCGGCCAGGCCGCGCCCACCGGCATCTCCGAGGAGGTGAAAGGGAAGCTGGGATTCGACCCCTCCACCGTGGAACAGGAGCATAAGGGCGAGATCGGCGTGCCGGGACTGCCGGAGGGCTTCACCTATGAGGAGCTGGTCCCGCGCAAGGCCGTCGAGGAGCCGGACGTCATCGCCCTGGACCCATCGGAGAAGTATCTCTACTTCGTGACGCACCTTGCCCATCCTGACGGTTCCGTCTACCGTGTTGACCTCGCCACCAAGGACCTGATGCGCCTGACCACCAGGCTGCACCGGCCGGGCGGCATCTCCTACTACGCCCCCGGCGACTTCCTCATCGTCGCCGAAGAAGGGACGGGTGTGGGCCCCCAGGAGAGGGAGCTGGGCTTCCACCGCATCGTCATGAAGGACCAGCCCGACCAGCCGCCGCCGCCGCCGGTGCGCGCCATGGGCCAGTTCCGGGGCGAGGGCATCCTGCCGGTGGGCGACGGCAGCGTCATCTACCTCATGGAGGACCTGCCCCAGGGCGGGCACCTGTACAAGTACGAGGTCGCGGCGTCGCCGGACCTGACAAAGGGGACACTCTACACTTTCAAGCAGGACCAGGGGTGGATCAAGACCGCCTACCTGGAAGCGCCGGACACGGGCAAAGAGGGCACCGCCTACTTCGCCGGCGAGGACATCCACATGGGCAAAGACGGCAAGCTCTACGCCGTCCTGAGCGCCGAGGCCGAGACCCGGGTGGTGACCATCGACCTGAACACCGCGAAGCTATCCAACTTCGTCACCGCCGGCAAGACCAAGGGGTTCGAGCGGCCAGACCAGATGGCCTTTGCCCCCAACGGCACACTGTTTGTCACCGGCAGTGGCGACATCTGGGCCGCGCTCCCCGACGGCCCTGACGAGGACACCCTGTCCGACGGCGTCTATCGCTTCCTGACGGGCCTGGGCACCGTCCAGGGCATCCAGTTCACCGGAGACGGCTCCACCCTCTACGTCGCCGCCCGCGGCGAAGGCGACGTGGTGATCGCCGTCAAAGGGTTCCAGTGGAAGTAGGACTGTCACCGGCGAGGGAAAGACAGGATGCCAGGGTCTTTCGGTGTTCGGATTCAAAGCAGCCCGATCCTACTCGCGCTGGCAAGGCATACTGTCATTCTAGAGCGAGGTGGTCAAATGCTTCTCCCTTCCAATCACCCTCCGCCTCGCGAAGAATCCCTCACGACCATAGCCTTTAGCAGGGCCACGGCAGTGGCCCGTCGCTGGCATTCCTAATCAGCTTTTCGCCCAAGACCACCGAAAGACCCTGACTGACGACGGCAGACTCCTTGCAACAGATTCATTCCGATGAGAGAATCATACGCGAATCGGACGGTCAGAGGTTGACAATAGGCGGCCTCTGCCCGTGTAGGACTGCGGGGCGCGAAAGGGAGGATGCCGATGCGCGAAGAGTTCTCTGGCGTCAATAGGGTAGACACGGCGAAGGTGCGCGGGTCCTGGGCGGGCCTCTTCTTCGTGGCTATACTGACCGTCCTTGTCACTGCGGCCTGTGGTGGGGCCGAGCCGACGCCAACCCCGTCGCCGACAGCCCCACCCGTCCCTACGGCCACTGCAACGCCCACAGCCTCTCCCACGCCCACTGCCGGTCCCACACTACCTGTCTCCAAGGTGAAGGAGATTCAGGCAAGAGGCAAGCTGATTGTGGCTGTCCGCCAGGAGCGCTCCCCTTCAGGCGTCTTCAAAGACCCCGCCCACTCGCGGACCAGAGGGCTGGAGGTAGCGCTCGCCAAGGCCATCGCCAAGAAGCTGCTGGGGGATGAAAACAAGGTGGAGCTCAGGTCTGGGCCGGCAAAGGATGTGGTGACCACAGTGGTCCAGGGCAATGCCGACCTTGGCCTGGACACCATCTTCCACGCGCCAACCACAGATGCCCTGAAACAGCAAGTCGAAGTCAGCGAACCTTATGCCGTCGGCGGCGTGACTCTCATCACCAGGAGCGGGACCGGGCCCGGCACGGTCAAAGAGTTGGATGGCAAGAGCGTGGCAAGTATTGATGTGGGAAGGGACTATCGCCCGGATTTTGATGCCTTTGCCAAACAGCGAGGCCTTACCATTACGGTTACGCAGTTCGCTTCCTATGAGGAGGCGGCCGCTGCAATGGAGAGCGGGCAGGTCCAAGCCATGCTGGGCCACACCATCGCCCATACGGTGTATGGGGCGCAGAACCCGGGGAAATTCGTGTTCTTCGGCAAGCCCCTCACCAGTGAGCAGTTCGCCGTTATTGCCCAGAAGGGGAACACCGAGCTGATCGCCGTGGTCAACGAAGCGCTACGGGAGCTAAAGGCGTCGGGCGATCTGCGAAGGTTGGCCGAGAGTCTACAGTTCCCACCGGATAGCCTTGCGCTTCCCTAAGCCGAACTTCCAGGCGAGCAGATACGAAAACAACGTTTCTTCTGGCTACATCGAGTTTTTCCGATGCGCCGCGCCTCTGTTATATTCGCAACCGGCGGA
>JACQUI010000171.1 GCA_016210395.1 Chloroflexota bacterium
ACCCATGAAGGCGCGCCGGTCGGAGAGTGACCGAGGCTGACAGGAGCAGTTCTCAGCCTTGGTCTCCTGCAAGGTGAGCTTTCCCTTGCCCTGGCTCGCCGCCGGCGAGTCCCCCAGCCCCATCTTGGGTAGCGTTGCTACCCGACACGCCCTATAATTGCGCCATTGGCTACGAGTCTAGTAACTCAAGGAGGTTACCATGCTGGTAGAGCGCCTGGTGTTCCAGGTGAAGTACGGTCAGGACCTGGTGAGCGCCGTCAAGGGAGCTGGCGAGATGATGCGGAAAAGCGCCGGCTTCACCGGGAAGCAGCGCGTCCTCACCGACGCCACGGGGAAGATGTTCACGGTGGTCTGGGAGACCGAGTACAAGGACTGGAACGATTTCGCGGCCTCGCGGGCGGCCATGCAGAAGATGTTTCGCACCAAAGAGTTCCGCCAGTGGTTCGAGAAGATGCAGGCCGTCACTGAGTCCGGCCACCGCGAGCTCTACAACGCCGATTAGGTAGAAGCATAGCCGTGAGTGCACGGCAGCCTAGTACCATGTTTCGTAGGTCTGCGTAACCGTTCTCCATTCGCCCTGAGCTTGTCGAAGGGCCGGGCCTCGTGGTTCGACAAGCTCACCACGAACGGCGGTTGGTGACACCTTATTCGGAATCAGGTACTAGGGCCACCTGCACCCACGGTCCCATCAGGCGGGCCGCGGTTCGGCCCTGGAGGCGATACATGGCCTCGTCATGGCCTGAGCTGGAAAAGCAATACTACCTGGGCGTCTTCCGGCGCGCCCCCATGACCCTGGTCCGCGGCCAAGGCACCAAGGTCTGGGACAGCGCGGGCAGGGAGTACCTGGACTTCGTGGCGGGCATCGCCGTCAATAGCCTGGGGCATTGCCATCCGGTCGTGGTCAAGGCCTTGGCCGCCCAGGCCCAGACCCTTATCCATACCTCCAACCTGTACTACACAGTGCCACAGCTGCGCCTGGCGGAATTGCTGGTGAAGCACTCCGGCCTGGACAAGGTTTTCTTCACCAACTCCGGCGCCGAGGCGGTGGAGGGTTGCCTCAAGGTGGCCCGCAAGTATGGCAAGGAGAAGCTGAACGGCGCCTACGAGATCATTTGCGCCCAGGGCGCTTTCCACGGCCGCACCATGGGGACCCTGGCCGCCACCGGCAACCCCAGGTACTCGGGCCCCTTCGAGCCGCTTCCCTTGGGGTTCGTTCATGTGCCCTACGACGATGTGGAGGCCATCAAGCGCGCCACCACAGAGAAGACCTGCGCCGTCATGCTGGAGCCCATCCAGGGCGAGGGCGGCGTCAACGTGCCCCGCGACGGCTACCTGAAGGCGGTGCGCCGCTGGTGCGACCAGCGCGGCCTGCTGTTCATGCTCGACGAGGTGCAGACGGGCATCGGGCGCACGGGCTACCTCTTCGGCTACGAACACGATGGGGCCGAGCCCGACGTGATGGCCCTCGCCAAGGGGATGGGCTCGGGCCTGCCCATCGGCGCCTTTCTAGTCAAGGAGCGGGCGGCGGTGCTGGTGCCGGGCGACCACGGCTCGACCTTCGCCGGCAGCCCCTTGATGTGCGCCGGCAGCTATGCAGCAGTCCGGCATATAATCAGCCGCAAGCTCCCTCAGCGCGCGCGGGAGCTGGGCACGTACTTCATGGGGCGGCTGGCGGCCATGCGGGAGGAGTTCCCCTTCATCGTCGAGGTGCGGGGGCGCGGCCTGCTGGTGGCCATGGAGTTGAAAGGCGAGCTTGCTCAGAAGGTCGTCAGCGCCGCCTGGGGCGAAGGTCTCCTGGTCAACCCGGTCAAACCCACGGCCCTACGCTTCGCCCCGCCCCTCACCGTCACCAGGCGCGAGCTGGACTCCTGCGTACAGAGGCTGCGACGCGCCCTGCAGCGGGTCGGCAGCGCAGGCAGCTAGGCCCACAGTCCTGGGCGCCCTCCGTCATGCTAGAATAGGACGTCCTTTCTGGCTCACAGGAGTCGCATGGCCTCCCGCAAGTCCCCTGCTAAGTCCCAGGCCGCCAAGGTCGTCCTCGCCTATAGCGGCGGGCTGGATACCTCCGTCATCTTGCACTGGCTGGTATCCCAGGGCCACGACGTCGTCGCCTTCACCGCCGACGTGGGGCAGGAGGATGACTTCGCCGACGCCGTGGAGAAAGCCTTGGCCCTGGGCGCCTCCTCCTTCCAGCGGGTGGACTGCAAGCAGGAGTTCGTCACCGACTTCATCTTCCCGTCTATCCGGGCCAACGC
>JACQUI010000174.1 GCA_016210395.1 Chloroflexota bacterium
CTCCTCCACCACGGCCCGGATGGAGCGGGGCAACTCCAGGGCCGCGCCCTCCTTCAAGGCGAGCGAGCCGTTCGTCTGTGCCAGGGCTTGCCGCTCCAGCAGGTAACGGGCCATCTCCTCCAGGAAGAAGGGGTTGCCCCCCGTCAAGGTGTGCAGGGCATCCACCAGCGCCGGGGCGGGCGGGCTGCCCAGGGCGGCCTCCAGGAGGGCCGCCGTGTCCTCGCGGCCCAGGCCCCGCAGGGGGAGGGCCTGGAAGAGGCGCTCCCTGTTCATTGCCAGCACCGCCTGGGAGAGGGCTGGCGTCTCGTGCAGGTCGGGGTCGCGGTAGGTGGCCAGCAGGAGCAGCGGGGCGGAAGAGGCCCTTCGCGCCAGGGCGTGCAGCGCCTCCATGGAGGGGGCCCAGTGGAGGTCGTCCAGGAAGAAGGCCAGGGGCTGGAGGCGTGCGATGCCCAGGAAGAAGTGGCAGAGGGCGTCCAGGGCGCGCTGTCGGGCTGCCTGGGGGTCCAGCAAGGCGGGCTGCTGGGCAGAGAGCGCCGGCCCGAGAGCGGCGGCCAGGTCCGGGAAGGTGCGGGCCAGCTCCGGGGCGTAGGGGCCGGCCAGCTCCGGCAGCTTGTCCGCGCCATCGGACTCCAAGTATTGCCGCACCGCCTCCACGTAGGGCTGCAGGGTGATGCCGCCGTCCTTGTCGTAGCGGCCCGCCAGCCAGCGGAAGCCTCGCTCCAGGGCGAGGCGCTGGGCCTCCCGGGCCAGGCGGGTCTTGCCAATGCCCGCCTCGCCGGTGATGAAGAGGAGGCTCCCCTGTCCCCGGGCTGCGGCCTCCAGGGCGGACTGGATGGCCCCCACCTCCCGCTCCCTTCCCACAAAGGCCTGGCCGTGAGGCGTCATGCTGCCCCCTCTCGTCCGTATGGGTGCTTCCCGGCGGAGGATGGCCCTATTCTAGCCGGGAGGCGCGCAGTGTCAAGGCGGCGGCGGCGGAAACGAGCGAATTGATGCATAGTATTCAACAGTGATGCAGCTGCATCATAGCGACAAGGTCGCTCTCGGGCTACTGCCGCGACTTCTTGACGAAGAAGATGCGCTCGTGGCTCATGATTTCGCGGGCGAAACACGCGTTCATGTCGCGGCGACGCCTGGACTGGAACTGGACCGATGCATCGTGGTCCGTAAGGACCTTGAGCAACCAGGGTATCGCATGGCGCAGAGTGCGGGGCAGAGCATTTAGCTTCCAGAGATTGGGCGTTGCTTGACCCCACAACGTGATCGTTTGCAGGTAGTCGAGGCGGCCGTTGTTGCTCGAAATGAAGTCGAAGTGCTCGCTTGCACATTCGATCAACTGCGTGAGCCCGTTGGGCAGCCACGATCCAGGAAACAGATACAGGATCCTTGCGAGAATCGCCTCCATCGAGTCCGGCGGCGCGTCAAGCGAGAGCGTGCGATAGTCTGGGACCTGCTTGCCCCAGGTCATCGTTTGCAGATAGAGACGGCCGTCCGGGGGCAGGTGCTCAGCGCAGATGCGGAAGAAGTTCCTGTAGACCTCCCCCTGCTTGCTGGCGAGCAGATCCTCTACCGAGCAAAAGTGCTCGAAGGCGCCGAGGGAAACGATGCCGTCGAATATCCCGAGTTCGCCCGCGCTGAGGGTCTTGTAGTCCCTCAAGCGAACATCAAGGCCGCGCTTTTGGCAGTACTCGGCCTGGCCCGACGACAGGGTCAGGCCCACCCCATGTCCGCCTCGCTTCCGCGTGGCGTTGAGCATGGGGCCCCAGCCGCAGCCGATGTCGAGGACGCGCTTCCCTTGCAGATCTTGGCCTAGGTCAAGGCCGTCAAAGATCCACGCATGCTTGTCGGCTTGCGCTTGCACGTACGACTTGTTGAAGTCGCCATCGAAGAAAGCACAGGAGTAGTCGGGGTAATCACCTTGCACGTCCTTCATTGCGAGCACGTGCAATACGCCCATAGTATCGTAGTGCCGTTCGATTTCTGCGCGGGTGGCCATATGAGGGTCCTCCCGTTCGTTGGCTCCCTGACTGAGATGCTTCCCGCAAGCTGCGGCCCTATTGTAAGGAGGTACGTAGCGAGATGAATGAGCAATACGCACTATGCACAGTGGTTGTTTGTACCATAGCGTACTGGTACACCGTACTGGTACGAATAGTGTTGGCACGCCAGGGTGCTGGTGTTTTGATGAGAGCTTCACGATTTCATCGTGCACTCCGTCGGCCTGTGCAAGTATTCTTTGGAGAGTCCCCAGGAACCACGTTGAAGGAGGAACCGGACCGGACGACACCCAGACGCTACGACACGTGGGCTACCGTTTCCGATCTGACGGGAAAAGGTCACGCTGATGGGCGTCGACCTTTCCAGAAAAAGCTCTCCGCACTGTCACGGGCTCTTGAGCAACGCCAGCCAGGTCCGTCCTCCTCCAGGCTCAGACCGCCAGATAGGCCCCAGGGGGCCATCGTCTCGCAGCAGTTCGGCGTAGGTAGCGAGGACGGCGGGCGTCTCCTGCCCGGTTCGCAGTCGCAGCGCAGTGGACAGGAAGCCGGACTCCACCAGTTCGTCCCGGAGCACCACCAGCAGCACGGGAGGAGCGCCGTAGTCGTCCTGGGCTCGGCCCGTCCGATAGTAGGACAGGTAGGCGGCAAGTTTGGCGCGGAACTGCGCGGGGTGGGCGGCGCGCTGCTCCCACTCCAGAAAGAACCGGACCGAGCCCCCGTGGAGTTTAACGTGGCCGTACCCATCCGGTTTGATGTGCGACACCCGCCCTCCGGTGACGTAGCTGCGCTGGGCCCGGTGCGGCGGCAGAGCCAGGAGCAACTCGCCTCCCTGAGCGCGGGCCTGCCTCCCCAGCTCCGCGAAGAAGCGGTACACCGCCGCCGTGTGTCCCAGGTGTCTGGCCAGGTCCCGCGCCCTCGTGCCCGCCACGCCGTGCCCGCCATCGTCGTAGGAGGCGGCGCTCCACTGGCGGAGCACGCCCTGTACGTTCACGCGGTCCCGCCGGGCCAGGAGGGCCAGCCCGCGGTCCGAGAGGGTAATGCGCAAGCGTCCCGCCACCCTCCGTTTCTCCACGAGCCACTGTCGCACCGGCCAGCGGAGCTCGCTCGCCACCTTGCTTTCGGGCAGGCCGGAGATGCCCGAGAGGTCGGCGTTTGTGAGCCAGGGCCACAGGGCGGTCAGCTCCAGCAGCCGCTTCTGCGTTGCGTTCAGCGCCAAGGGCAAGAGGTGGGCAGCCCCTGTCCCCGCGCCGGGCGACTCCCTCAGCTTCGCAGCGGCGTCTTCAGTGTCGTCGGGCGGCATGGACCTCCTGCGAAGGGCGGCTCCAGGGGGAGTGCGTCCCTGCGGGCGAACCGGACCACCTGGTCCAGGGGCAGGGGCCTGGGGTCGAAGGAGGAGCGCCAGATGGCCTCGCCGGCGCCACTGTGCAAGACCTCGTCCTGCAGCGCCAGGGACGCCGTGAAGGGGGAGCGGTCCAGCGTTCGCCGCCACTCGGTGAGCCGGACGGGGTCGTGCGCCAGGACCAGGAGCGTCCGGGGGTAAGCGCCCTGCTGGAGGGAGCGGAGGCGGCGCAGGAGGTGGGAGGAGGGGGACATGGGGCCTTCCCGCATGACGCCGATGGTCCTGCCGTCCTCCATCTC
>JACQUI010000177.1 GCA_016210395.1 Chloroflexota bacterium
GCCTGGAGGACATAGGGGAGGCGCTGGGCCCGCGCCAGATGGCGCTCTGCCGGGAGCTGACCAAGCTCCACGAGGAGGTCTTCCGGGGGACTCCCGCGGAGGCCCTGGCCCATTTCCAGCGTCCCCGGGGGGAGTTCACCCTGGTGATCGCCGGGGCGCCGGCTAAGGAGCGGCGCTCCGCAACGGGCGACTCCGCCGCCCTCCGTCGCCGTCTGGGCGCGCTGCGGCGCCAGGGGCTCCGGGCCAGGGAGGCGGTAGGGCAGGTCGCCGCCGAGGACACCCGCACCGCGCGCAAGCTGCTCTCCGCCCACGGCATCTCGACCCCAGTAGTCAGCTACCACGAGCAGGGCGGACGACCGCATCTTGAGCGCTTGCTCCAGCGGCTTCAGGGAGGCGACGTCGCCCTCATCTCCGAGGCGGGGACCCCAGGGATCAGCGACCCGGGCTTCGAGCTGGTGCGCGCGGCCCTGGCCGCCGGGCACCAGGTGGTGCCGGTCCCCGGCCCCTCGGCCCTGACGGCGGCGCTGGCCGTCGCGGGAGTGCCCGTGGACCAGTTCACCTACGTGGGGTTCCTCCCCCGGCGGCGGGCCCAGCGGCGCCGCCTGCTGGGAGAGCTGGCCGCCTCGCCCCGGACCAGTGTCGCCTTCGAGGCGCCCCATCGCCTCCGCGCCGCCCTGGAGGACATGGAGCAAGCCTTGGGCCCGCGCCCGCTGGCGGTCTGCCGGGAGCTGACCAAGCTCCATGAAGAAGTCTTCCGCGGCACCCCGGCGGAGGCCCTGGCCCACTTCCAGCAGCCGCGCGGCGAGTTCACGCTGGTGTTTGCCGGGGCGCTGGCTGAGGACCGGAGCTCCGCAGACGGCGACTCCGCCGCCCTCCGTCGCCGGCTAGGCGCGTTGCGCCGCCAGGGGCTTAGGGCCAGGGAGGCGGTAGGGCAAGTCGCCGTCGAGACGGGCGTCTCGCGCCGGGTGGTGTACCAGGAGTGGCTGCGACTGCCCCCGCCACGGACACCGGGTTAGGGCTCTTCGTATTACACACTCCATTTCCTGTCCAGGTAGACAGGGCCAACCTGACCATTAAGCCAGGACGAAACTCAACTAGAAGGCATGATGTATCGCCTCCCATAGTGGCACCCTGATAGCGAGGACAGTTATTACGATGGGAGGTGACCAAAATGCGGTCCAAGAAGACGTTGGTCATTCCGGTTCTCGTGCTCGTTGCCCTGCTGGCGGCAGCGTGCGGCGGCGCTACTTCGGCTTCCAACAGCCCTGCGTCCAGCGATACGACGGCGCCAGCGGCGGAGGTAGGCCACCAGGAAGCTACCGGGGCCGCCCGCCAGGCTTCGGGGACCGAGAATCCTGACGCGGTAGTTGTTGCCGTGGAAGTTGGAGAGCTGTACGTCAAGGCATCACAGACAACCTTCAAGGTTGGCGTTCCCTATCGCTTAGTGGTGACCAACAGCGGAAAGATCGCCCACGAGGTGATGATCATGCCCCCCGTTGATCATTCCAGCGGCATGTCCATGGAAGGGCTGGACGAGATGGCCCTGGCAATGATCCACGAGCATGACCTCGGGCCAGGCATGACAGCCACACTTGAACTGACGTTTCAGCAAGCGGGCTCGGGACAACTGGAGGCTGCCTGTCACCTGCCGGGGCACTACGAGGCTGGGATGAAGCAACAGCTAACCATCATAGCCTCCTAGCTGCGGCAGTTCATCGGATACGCGCTGGCCCGCAGCCGCGGGACCAGGAGTAGACTGCAACGAACACAGGCCGGGACGGTGTCTCCTGGCCTGTGTTTCGGCGTTACGGGTTTATCCTTGGTATTTCCCATGTAGAATAGGTTAGAGGTTAGTGCACCCATGAACCTGAACCGCCTGCTTTTGATAGCCATCCTGCTTCCTGCTATATACGCCATAGCAGTCATCGGGGCAAGCTATTTCCCCCATCAGACGGGGCTTCTGAGCCACGACGGCGAGCATGTTGCCCTATCCATAGCCATCGTTTCTGGCATTATACCCTTTGCCTTCCTCATGCTGCATATTTTTCGACGCATCGAAGGGCACATCTTCCAACAGAATAAGGAGCTAAACGCTCTCCTAAAGGTTGGCCGGGGAGTCGAGGAGTCCGTGGATCTGGATAGGGTTCTGCCCACTGCTCTGGAGGCCACCCTTGAGGCCACCACCGCCGAGGCGGCAGAGGTCTGGGTGGTGGAAGCGAAGGAGGAGGCATTATACCTGCGCCTACATGCCGGGGCAGCTAAAGAGGCCTTTGCGGAGATAGGGCGTTTCAAGCTCGGGGAGGGATATCCTGGCATCGTTGCTCAGACCGGAAACCCTATACTTGTGCACGACCTGCCTAACGACAGTAGGTTCCTTCGCGAGGCGGTGAAGGCAGCGGGCTTCAAGACTCTATACGCCATGCCGTTACGGCGGGGCAGCGGCACCATCGGCGTTCTCACTGTAGCCTCCCACAACCCCCAGGCACTGATCAGTGAGGGCGAGTTGCGGTTTCTGGAGCTGGTGGCAGAGCATATTGCTATCGCGGTGGAGAACGCGCAGCTCCATGAAGAGGTGCAAACGCTGGCTATTCTGGCCGAAAGGGAGCGCCTGGCTCGTGAAATGCATGATGGCCTGGCCCAGGTGCTCGGCTACGTCAATACCAAAGCCCAGGCTGTAAAAGAACTGCTGCGAACGGGGCAACTGGACACAGCGGTACAGCAGATGCAGCAACTGGAATCCTCCGCGCAAGAGACCTACGACGACGTCCGCGAGGGCATCCTGGCCCTTAGCACCAACGGCCGCAAGAGGCCCATCCTGGAAAGCCTGGGCGACTTCGTACAACGTTTCTCTGACCTGTCTGGCCTCCCGACGAAGATGATGGTAGAAGGCACGCCGTGGGCTTTTGATACCGGAGCTGAAGTCCAGCTACTCAGGATAGTACAGGAGGGGCTGGCCAACGCCCGCAAGCACGCCCGGGCCAACGAAGCGCTAGTCATGTTCTCTTTTCAAGAGAATACCTGTCGCCTCATCGTCCAGGATAATGGACGAGGCTTCGACCCGGATCACATCGCCAGGGGGCCCAGGCCTCACCTGGGCTTGCAGTCCATGCAGGAGCGAGCAGCGGCCATAGGAGCCCGGTTTACTCTGGACACCGCCCCGGGCCGGGGTACATGCATCGTACTGGACATGCCCAGAGCAAAGACATGAGCAAGACAACACGGGTCCTTATTGTGGACGACCACGCTCTCTTCAGAGACGGCATTGCCAGCTTGCTGCTGAGCCATGGATACGAGGTCGTGGGCGAGGCCAGCAACGGGCTAGAAGCTGTCGAGAGAGCCCGTGAGGTTCGGCCCGACCTCATTCTCATGGATATCCGCATGCCAGACATGGGCGGTCTGGAAGCCACCCGTCTCATCAAGGCTGAGATACCAGGTGTGAAGGTGGTTATGCTGACGGTCTCCGACGACGAGGAGGACCTGTTCGAGGCCATCAAGAGTGGGGCCCAGGGGTATCTTCTAAAGAAGTTGAGGTCAGAAGTATTCTTCGACCTTATCGCCGGCGTTGCCCAGGGAGAGGCCCCGATTTCCCCCCGCATGGCAGCAAAGATGCTAGAGGAGTTCTCCAAGTTCGGGCCGGGCCGAGGCGAGGCCGACTCTGAGCAAGACCTCACCGACAGGGAGGAGGAGGTCCTGCAACTGGTAGCCCAGGGCCGGACCAACAAGGAGATTGCCTCCCAACTGGTCGTCAGCGAGAGCACGGTGAAATACCACCTTCGCAACATCTTGGACAAACTACATCTCGAGAACCGCGCCCAGGTGATGGCATACGCCGCCCAACGTGGAACGAGACGTCGTTAAACACAGGGGAGGACACAAGCCTCGCCATCAAGGCATCTCAAAACACCCTGCCGTGCATACCCCTTGGAAATCCCAACGGCTCCCCAGGAGGCTGTACGGACGTTCTTCGAGGTGTACCCCTTCTCGGCGCTCGTCATACCGAACGGTACACACCAACCTTGTAACATCAGCAATCTGCTGTACAGTGACCCTGGGAGCCTCCGAGGAGCGCTCTGAGTCTGGTTACCAAATCAGTCCGCATTAGTTCGAGTACTGCCCACAGATGCCACCACTTTGGATAAAAGGTAAATCGCTCAGCGACCTTCGGCATTGGCGGCGCTACCGGCTGCGGGCCAGGACGTAGTCCATCAGCCCGTGGAGATACCCTACTTCGCCTATCACGCCTGCTCTTCTGGGAGTAGCCGCAGGGCGTCCGTATGGCGGGGCCGGAGAGCGCGGAAGTGGCGTTGGTCAAGAGTGGCTAGCTTAGGCTCGCTGAGCCGCTCCACAACCGCAAGGACCGCAGCGTCCACAAACCCCACGTCGGCGTCAGCGTAGCGGTCACAGAGTTCGCGAATGCGACGGTAGTCTTCGGGCTGCAACTCCTCCACCC
>JACQUI010000178.1 GCA_016210395.1 Chloroflexota bacterium
ACCGACAACCGCCTTAGATGCTTCGCCTGACTGCCGTCATGGCTCAGCATGACAATCACGGTGCCTTATCCTCTCAGTTGGTGATACACATGGGTAAAGTCCTTGGATTCAAAGAGTTCGACAGGCAGGCCCCGGAGCGGGAGCCTGTAGCCACACGCGTTAAGCATTGGCAGGAGGTCTACGTCCAATGGCCGCAGGCCAAGGCCCGCGACCAGGCGGCGCGCTGTATGGACTGCGCCGTCCCCTTCTGCCACACCGGCTGCCCCCTGGGCAACCTCATCCCGGACTTCAACGACCTGGTGTACCGGGGCAAGTGGCAGCGCGCCCTGGAGGTGCTCCACTCCACCAACAACTTCCCGGACTTCACCGGCCGCGTCTGTCCTGCCCCTTGCGAGGCCGCCTGCGTCTTGAACATCAACCAGGACCCCGTGACCATCGAGTACATCGAGAAGGCCCTCGTAGACCGGGGCTGGGACGAAGGCTGGATCACGCCTCAACCGCCTGCCGTCCGCACCGGCAAGAAAGTGGCGGTCGTCGGCTCAGGGCCTGCGGGCATGGCCGCCGCGCAGCAGCTCAACCGCGCGGGCCACACGGTGACCCTCTTCGAACGGGACTGCCATATCGGCGGGCTGCTGGCCCTGGGCATCCCCGAGTTCAAGCTGGAGAAGGCGGTTGTCCAGCGGCGAGTCGCCCAGATGGAAGCCGAAGGCGTCATCTTCAAGCCGGGCGTTAACGTGGGCAAGGACCTGCCCGCCGACGAGCTGCGCGCCTCCTTCGACGCCGTCTGCCTGACCGGCGGCGCGACCCAGCCCCGCGACCTGCCCATCCCCGGCCGCAACCTGAAGGGCGTCCACTTCGCTATGGAGTTCCTGACCCAGCAAAATCGCCTCCTGGCGGGCGAACACATCCCGCCGGCGCAGCGCATCAGCGCCCAGGGCAAGCGCGTGGTCATCCTGGGCGGCGGTGACACGGGGGCCGACTGCCTTGGCACGGCCCACCGCCAGGGCGCGGAGGTGGTCTACCAGTACGAGCTGCTCCCCGAGCCGCCCACGGTGCGCCGCGCCGACAACCCCTGGCCCTACTGGCCCCTCATCTTGCGCACCTCCGCTGCGCACGAAGAGGGCGGCGTCCGCGACTACAGCATCTCCACCAAGAGCTTCGCCGGCAATGGCCGCGTGGAGAAGCTCAACGCCGTCCGCCTGGAGTGGGGGCCGCCCGATGCCTCGGGCCGCCCATCCATGAAGGAAATCCCCGGCAGCGAGTTCACCGTAGGCTGCGACCTGGTGCTGCTGGCCCTGGGCTTCCTGGGCGGCGAGCAGTACCTGACCAAGGCTCTGGGCGTGGAGTTGGACAACCGGGGCAACATCAAGACCGGCCCCGACCACATGACCAGCGTGCCCGGCGTCTTCTCCGCCGGCGACATGCGACGAGGGCAGTCGCTGGTGGTGTGGGCGCTCGCCGAAGGCCGTGAGGCCGCCCATCACGTAGACAAGTGGCTCATGGGGTCAACAAAGTTGCCCAGGAGTTTGCCGGGCGCGCTGCCGAGGTAGAAAAGACAAGAGGAAGGGGGCCTGGCTAAGCCAGGCCCCCTTCCTCTTGTCAACGTACCAACGGGTGCATTGTTAGTGGTCTCGTCTGGCGTGAAAGGACTGGTTCGCCTCTCCCTTGACAAGAGCGGGTGAGGGTGAACATCCCAGCTACCAACGATCGCTCTGCTATTTCAAAATACCCCCACTTTTTGCAATAACGCGGCCGTTGTTTCAGACTACTGAAACAACGCCTGCCTTTGCGGCAAGACCATCCCGAGCCATCCGCCGGGTTCGCTGTCCCCTAAAGTGCTGCTTCCTACAACGACAGCCGAGGCTCCCAAGATATGCGTCCTCCGCTCGCATGGCCCAGATGAACCCCACCGTGGGCGATCTGGGTGGCAACGCAGCAAAGATCATCTCCTACGTGGACAAGGGGGTTCAGCACCTGCTACCGAAGGCTCTTGACGTACTCCACCAGCGCATCCACCTGGGCGTCCGTCAGCGTTAGCCATACGCCGTACATGTGAGTCGGAACGTAGCCGGCCACCGCTTCTGTTGCGGGCGTGACAATGGCACGCCGCAGATACGCCTCGTCCACCTGTACCCGGCTGCCATCGCTCAGCGTCACCGTGCTGCCATACAGCCCGCGCCAGCCAGGTCCGATGGTCTTCGCAGAGTACGGAGAGCTTGGCTGGTGGCACGAGGCGCAGTACATCTCAGCTAGTGCATGGCCAAGGGCAGCGCCTGTAAGCCCTTGCAGTGATGACGGCGCTGCCGGGAGGGTTGGCCGATAGCTTGGGCTGGACCCTTCTCGGCCATCGGAAATGAACGGAAGGGCAAACAGTACGACTGTCAGCAGGCACAGCGCCAGGAAAGTTGCAAACCGGACTCCGTTGCCCCGCCGCGAGAACGCGCTCATCGGACACATCCTCCCAGCCGCTGCTTCTATTGTATGAAGCTGGGGATGAACGCCTCATGAACACGGATCGAGATGACCTGAAAAAGCCCTGAAGGCCACCCGCTGGCTGAGCGCGTCTTTTGTCAGTACCCCCTATGCTATACTTGGCGCAAACGACAACCGAGGCTCCCTAAATGCGCATCTTCCGTCTCGCCATGGCCCAGATCAACCCCACCGTGGGCGATCTGGAGGGCAACGCCGCAAAAATCATCGCCTACATGGACGAGGCCCGCTCCCTGGGCGCGGACCTGGTCGCCTTCCCGGAGCTGGCCCTGCCGGGCTACCCGCCGGAAGACCTCCTCTTCAAACCGCAGTTCATCCACGACAACCGCCGCGCCCTGGACCGCATCATCGAGGCGGGCAAAGGCATCGCAGCGGTGGTCGGCTTCGTGGACGCCGGCGACGACATCTACAACGCCGCCGCCGTCATCGCCGACGGCAAGCTGGCGGGCGTCTACCACAAGATGTACCTGCCCAACTACGGCGTCTTCGACGAGGACCGCTACTTCAAGGCGGGCCGCCAGTGCCCCGTCTACGTCATCAACGGCGTCGGCGTCGGCGTCAGCATCTGCGAGGACATCTGGTACGCCCTCGGCCCTACCGCCGTCCAGCGCGAGGCCGGCGCAGAGGTCATCGTCAACATCAACGGCTCCCCCTTGCTGGCGGGGATACGCGTCTTCCGCCAGCGCTTGCTCTCCTCCCGCGCCGCCGACGTCGAGGTCTTCGTCTCCTACACCACCATGGTCGGCGGGCAGGACGAGCTGGTCTTCGACGGCGGCTCCATGCTTTTCGACCACCGGGGCGACCTCATCGCCTCGGGCCGACCGTTCCAGGAAGAGCTCGTGGTTGCCGACCTGCCGGTGGACTCGGTGTTCACGACGCGCCTGCACGACCCGCGACCGCGCAAGGAGAACCCGGAGATTCTGCGGCAGATCGGCGAGGGCGTGCGCGTCCACGTGTCGGACTACGCCGATCAAGGCCCGCGCCAGCCGCTGCCTTCCAACCACGCTGCGCCTATGGCCTTCGAGGAGGAGGTCTACCACGCCCTGGTGCTGGGCACGCGCGACTACGTCCGCAAGAGCGGCTTCCGCAAGGTGCTCCTGGGCCTCTCCGGCGGCAGAGATTCATCGGTCACTGCGGTTATCGCAGTGGACGCCCTGGGCAAGGAGAACGTGGTTGGCGTCTCCATGCCGTCGCGCTTCTCCTCGGAGGGCAGCGTGGTGGACGCGAAGCTCCTGGCCGGGGCGCTGGGCGTAGACCTGCTGACCGTGCCCATCGAGGCGGCGCACCGGGCCTACCTGGAGATGCTTGCGCCGCACTTCAAGGGCCAGCAGCCCGGCGTGGCCGAGGAGAACATCCAGGCGCGCATCCGGGGCAACGTCCTCATGGGCCTGTCCAACAAGTTCGGCTGGCTGGTGCTCTCCTCCGGCAACAAGAGCGAGCTGTCGGTGGG
>JACQUI010000179.1 GCA_016210395.1 Chloroflexota bacterium
GAACAACCCACTCAAACTCTCGCTCGTAATTGGCTGCATGTCCTACATTATAGCACAGCTACACCTATATTGCACTAGTTATTTAGTCATGCCTCCTAAGCTCGGTTGCTCCTTCGCGCAGTGCCCGCTGGATGCGTACCTGGGCCTCCCTGCTAGGGTTGGCTGACCTCTGTCCAGAGCGTCGCGCCATCTCGTTCCTCCTTCACTGTGGTCGCAGGGGCGTTCCGTTGCATGCCTTACGCGCTATATCGCAATGCCGCCGTCCACGCCGATGGCCTGGCCGGTGATGTACGCTGCCTCCGGCCCGGCCAGGAAGGCGACTAGCGCTGCAACATCGTCCGCCGTGCCGAAGCGGTCCAGGGCGATGCGTGTCTTCACGGCGGCGCGGGCCTCCTCGGACATGACCGAGACCATGTCCGTGTCAATGAAGCCGGGGGTCAGCGCGTTGACGGTGATGTTGCGGGAGGCGAGCTCCTTGGCCAGGGCGCGGGTCAGGCCGATCAGGCCGGCCTTGGACGCGGCATAGTTGGCCTGCCCCGCGTTGCCCGCCACGCCGATGACCGAGGACATGTTGATGATGCGCCCCCACCGCTTGCGCAGCATGGAGCGCGCGGCGGCTTTGGCGCACAGGAACGCCCCCTTCAGGTTCGTGTCCAGGACGGCGTCCCAGTCCTCCTCGGACATGCGGATGATCAGGCCGTCGCGGTTGACGCCGGCGTTGTTCACCAGGATGTCCACACCGCCCCAGGCGCGCTCGATCTCCTGGAACATCGCCTGCACCTGAGCGGCGTCGGCGACATCGGCGGGCAGGAGCAGGGCCTCGCTCCCCGCTTCGCGCACGGCCTGCGCAGCCGACTCTGCCGCCTCACGGTTGGCGCGGTAGTTGACGCCGACCTTCGCGCCGTCCCGGGCGAGGCGTAGGGCTATGGCCCTGCCGATGCCCCGTGACGCGCCGGTGACCAGGGCGGTTTTCCCCTGCAGGGGCTTGGCTGGCTGTGTCATGCCCGGGCCTTCAACTGTGGCTGGATTGCCAGCAGCTCCTGCTTGATGGCCTCCACGAGGCCCAGGTCGGTGGCCTTCTTCGCCAGGGCGATGCCGTTGGCGATGCTCGCCGCCCGGGAGCGTCCGTGGCCCACGACCGCGATGCCGTTCACGCCAAAGAGGGGGCCGCCGCCGCCAAGCTCGACGATGTTGGTCATGGCGGAGAGCTCGCCGCCCAGCTTTTGCATCGCCTGGGGAGGAAGGCCGGCGGAGGCCGCCCCGGCCAGCCGACGGGCGATGGCCATGCCCAGTCCCTCGGCGAATTTCAGCAGGACATTGCCCACAAAGCCGTCGCAGACGATAACGTCTGCCTTGTCCTGAAAGACGTCTATGCCCTCGATGTTGCCCACAAAGTTGAGGCTGCTCTGCTTGAAGAGCTGGTACGCATCCTTCACCTGGCGATTGCCCTTGCCCTCCTCCGCGCCCACGCTGAGGATGCCGACGCGGGGGTCCTGCACGCCCAAGATCCTCCGGGAGAACGCCACGCCAATGGCCCCGAAACCCAGGAGCTGGGCGGGCCGGCAGTCTACATTGCTGCCGAGATCGAGGATGATGGCGTTGGACAAAGGCGCCAGGAACGGGCCGCCGATGGCGGGGCGGTCCACGCCTTCCAGCAGCCCGTAGACCAGGGCGGCGGTGGCCATGGTTGCGCCGGTGGAGCCCATAGAGACCATCGCCTGGGCCTGGCCCGCTCTCACGAGCTTCGCTGCCTCAACAACCGAGGCCCTGGGCTTGTCCCGCATGGCCTGCAGGGGGTGATCGGTCTCCTCGATGACGCCTTGGGAGGGCACGAGGTGCACGGACAGACCGTCGGCATTGCAGCGGTCCATCTCCCGCTGCACCGCCGCTTCGTCGCCAACGAGGAGCACGTCCACGCCAAGGTCGCGGGCAGCCTTGATTGCCCCAGGGACGGTCTCCGAGGGGCCGAAGTCGCCGCCCATGGTGTCCAGCGCTACTGTGAACGTGGGACTGCCTGTCTTATCGGTGGTCTGAGGAGCCTGCTTAGCATTGTTTACCATACGGGTAAGAGACCTCGTTTCATGTCAATCATTCAGGCCAGGAAGCACAACTGTGGCATCGCCGGTGATGATCTCCTGGCCGTCGCTTCTGCGGAGGCCCACGGTGCAGTGTACAACGCGCTCACTGCCCTCGGGCACGGACTTCGTGACCTGCCCGTAGGCGACCACCTGGTCGCCCGGGTACGCGGGTGAACGAAAGCGGACGCGCAGCCGGCCGCTGGCGAGCCAGGCTTCCCCAAAGGCCTGGGTGAGCATGTCCGACACGAAGGCCAGCCCCAGCATTCCATGCGCAACGATGCGCCCGAAGGAGCTCTGGGCGGCGAACGCCGGGTCCAGGTGTATGGGGTTGGCGTCGCCGGAAGCGTGGGCGTACCTGGCGACCTGCTCCAGCGTGATGAGCTTCTCAAGGGACGGCAACTGTTGACCTGCAGACCACGCCATACTCATGTCCTGTCCCTTTGGTCCATAACTCGTCCCATTGGGGCAGATGCCTCTCCCTTTTGTCGCTCTTTTGGCGGGCTCAAAACAGGTTCTCTCCCGATGAGGTGGGGGGATTATGGTGTGGGGGACACCCCCACACCCCCGGCTGCGGCGGCATCCTAGCCGCCTTCCCCGGGCGTCAGGAGGGTGGCCTTGCCTTCCATGACCGGGCTGCCCTGGGCCGAGGCAAGGGTGAACTCCACAGTCCAAAAGACGCCGTCTCTCCGCTGGCTCCGCTGCCCGATGCGTCCTTTGCACGCAAGTGTCTCGCCGATCGTCACGGCTTTATGGGCGGCGAACTCCTGGGCCAAGTGCATGGTTCCCGGCGGCAGGCCAATGGACTTCAGCAGCGCGCCCAGGGCGAAGGCGGCCAGGCCTGCGGTCGGCACAAAGCGCGGCGTATCCCCGCCGGCCTCGTTGCTATTGCTCACAGCGGCAACATAATCGCTCACCAGAGACGGGGAGAGCGAAACTTCGATGGGTCCGATTTCCTGGCCTGGCGCAATGGTCCCAGTCATTTCCGGCTTTCTTTGCTCGGCATGCCAACGCTGGATTATAGACGCGCGCGCGAGGAGCGTTCAAGCCAGCCGAGTTTGAGGACGATGCGGCAGCGGCGTTGACACGGTTTGCGCTGGGCGCTGACAATGTCGTCCGGCATTGTGATGGAAGTCTAGGTAGCGCAAAGGTGAGGCATCCCACTCAAATGCATGCGGCTGGAGGACTGGAAGAGATGGACATGCCCCTGCTGGCGCGGGCATGGGCGGTGCTTGTGGACCGCGCCAAGGCAGGCGGCGTCATCACCTATGCGGAGCTAGCCCTTGCAGTGGGTCTCCCAGGAAGGCAGCGGGCCATACATCGCATCGTGCTTGCGCCGCTGTGCCGCCACGTGTGCGCTCCCCGTAGCTTTCCCGACATCGCAAGCCTCGTGGTGCGCAAGGACACC
>JACQUI010000181.1 GCA_016210395.1 Chloroflexota bacterium
CAGTCATGTTCGTCCAACGGCGCAGAGCAAGATCCTGGTCAGCGGCTCAGCTTCCACCACCGCCACACTCGTAATCATGGTCGGGAAGCCGTACCAGGCGCGCCAAACGGCCCTGGGGTCGGGCACGATGTCATCGGAGGCAGACATAGTAGTCGGGCTCCAGCTAGAGTCCAAGGAGCAGGGATGATCGACCGGATTGTACGAGCGGCCAAGCTGGACACGGCTCTCTACGAGGAAGTCGAGCATGATAAGGGAGCGAACTGGCAGGCCTTCTGGATTGTCGTACTCTCTGGCCTCGCCGCAGGCCTCGCTGGGGCGAGGGCTGGACCAGGTGGCCTTATCGCCGGCATCGCTGTGGCCCTTGGCCTCTGGCTCCTATGGGCTGGCGTTACGCTGTTCGTGGGGACAAAGCTCTTGTCGGGGCCTGCGACGCAGGCCAATTATGGTCAGCTTATGCGAACACTGGGCTTCGCCGCCGCCCCTGGACTCATCCGCGTCATCGGCATCATCCCGTTTCTCTATGGGATCACCAGTCTCGTCGCTAGCATTTGGATGCTTTTGGCCACGATCGTTGCCGTGCAGACTGCTCTGGACTATAAAGACGTGTGGCGTGCGACAGTGGTCGTGTTGGTCGGATGGATTATCATGCTTGTCGTCTCCTTCGTATTTAACATCCGTGTCATTGGATTCCGGTAGATGGCCGGCGGCATGGCCTATGGCCCGTTGAGTCCTCGTCCGAGGTAGCTGAGAGGCGTGGATGAACTGGCTGGACATACTCATCACTGTCATCACCATTTTTGGTGCACTGGTGGGCTGGCGCATCGGACTGGTGCACGCAGCAGTCGCCATCATCGGCGTCTTCGTTGCTTTTCCTATAGCTGGACATGTGAGTGAGCCCATCGCCAGGTGGCTTACCAATAGTGTAGGCAGTGCTTCTATCGCGGCAGTCGCAGCATACGTCATCGTGGGAGCGGTCGTCTTCATTGCGGTCCAGCTTGTCGGTCACATCTTGACCGGGTTCTTGAAAGCCATCTTCCTTGGGTGGTTGAATACGTTGGGCGGCGCCTTGTTTGGGGCTCTCGCTGGGTTGCTCGTCGGCGCCGTTATCATCGCCGTCCTGGCTAGGATAGCTTTCCTAGTTCCACCCCCGCCGCTGAAGGAGCCATCGCATATCCAGACGCGCGAAGGCGTAAAGAATACGTTGGTGGACTCTAACTTCGTCCCGGCCTACCTGGACCTCTACGATAGGTTCCCAGCCAGTGCCCTGGGAGTGACCCCTGGGGAGTTTCACAAGGCCCTGAGTGAGTTGAAACGAGTCAGGGCATCAGAGAAGAGGTAGGAGATAATCCCCTCGATGATGGAGGATGGTCTAGCTCGTGGACAGCTGCGGCGCGTGGCCCACGTACGGCGAGGGAAACTGCTCCCCTTTTGGCTCTTGCTGCCGAGCTATCCTGCCCCCTGACGATACGTCTAGGACAGTGAAGTCACGCCCCAGATTCGTAACGGTCGCCGCTAACCTTGCCACCAGATGTGCCGATCCACCTTACATTGGCCTGGAGCTGGCGTTCTAAGTAAGACATCCAAGGCTCTTGAGGCCCCGGCTAGAGTTTTGTTGCGGCTATCGGCTGATAGGAAACCGGGAGGTGCTCTGGTGCGCATTCGGATAGCAGCCAGTATGACAAAGCTTAGAGTGAGTCTAGAGGCACGGGCCGAATCCATGGGGCTTGTAGGTTATGGTTCGACCGAGGACGAAGCCATAGATTCCTTGCGCCAAGGCGTTCTCGCCTGGTGCCGCAGTCGTCAGGACTGGGGGGAGCTCGAAACCGCTCTAGACCGCCGCCGTATTCAGTGGGATAAGGGCGGAGAGGAGCTGATCATCGAAGTGACAGTGGGTGAAATACATCCCGGGTGAAGGCGCAGCGACTTCCCCTATTGTCCATCATTGTTCCGCCCGTAGGAGCCTTGCTTCCGAGTACCAGATGGAAAAATCAAGCAGTCCTCCCATGGGCATGAACTGGCGCTAGCTGGCTAGACGGTTGCTCAGCGTTCCCCCCTTATCAGCAGGCTGGCGCCAAGGGCTATGTGCCCCATATGACAGGCGTGATCTCGCTCGACCCTGGCCGCCTTTCAGCCTGCCCATAGATTGCCATGTCGCCCCCGGCCACATCTATGCGCGCCCCCCGGACTAGTCCACGCATCGCCTGCGCCTCTGCCGTCTTACGGAACCGCCGCCCCTGCGTTCTTACATAGATCGCCGGCTGCAGGCTTATCCCACGGAACCTTTCGACCTCGGCCAGCGTCCGACCAGTACATGTACCTCGCGACCTCACTCGAAGGAGGTTCATAGAGATGACGCTCTCCACCCTGCCCAAAAGCTGGCGCTGCCGGCCGCTCGCGCGCCTGCCCGCCTTGCTCCTCGCCACCCTGCTACTTGTAGCCATCGCCTGTGCCCAAGTCGTTCCTTCTGGTCAGCCAACGGTCCCTGGCCCCAGTAGCACCGTGACCAGTAGCCCTGCTGCTGGCGCGCGGCCCTTGGTGGAGCGTAATTATCAGTGGACCGGCGTCGTAGAAGTCAGCCTGCTCGAAGGCCGCCACCTCGAGCTGCGGCGTGACTGCGACCGTTGGGTGCTCCTGCCCCAGTCCGACGCACTGACCAAGAAACTGGAGGACAATATCGGGAACAAGGTCCTGCTCTGGGGCACCGCTTTCGACGGTGCCACCATCTACATGCGCCAGGCCATATCCGTCAGCGCCGCCTTCGGTCCCAATGACCCCATACCCATGACCTTGGTGGCGATACCAGAGTACCCCTGCCCGCCCTATCCCACGCCGGCCCCCCTGCCTCTGCCCCCGGCGCCCGATCGGCCCCTGATGTTGGGCCCGTCCCAACTCGCAGTGCGTGGCACCCTGATCTGGGAGGGCGGCCAGCCCTATCTGGTGACGCCCGCCGGCAAGGTCCTCATGACCCTGCCGGCCCAGCACGCGACAGGTGACCCTAGCGCGACTGCCCCCGCCGGGGGCGCCGATGCCGCCAGGGTCATGGACGCAGTCGCGGCGGGCGCCTGGGGCATCGACCGGCAGGCCCTACGCCTCAGCGCTGAGACTCTGCGCGCCTGGCCGGTGAGCGTGGCCCTTGGTTATGTGGGATGCGGCGATCCCTCTCAGTTGGAGTCCCTCCAGCCCGGAGAACTGGCGGCCCGCGGGATTCTGGTGTGGGACGCCCAGCGTCACTACCTGAAGACCGCTGCTGGCACCATCTGGTTGAGCCTAACCCTGCCCGAGCCCGCCGCCCGCTCCGACGCCGCCGGCGCCGAAGCCACCGTGGTCGGCAAGTGGTCCCTCTCCGCCAGCGGGCTACAGCTGGTCGTGCGGCGCGCAGGCTACACTGCGCGGCCTTGCCCACCTCCCCCGCCGCCTGCCGACCTCTCCCTCCTGCCCGGCGAGCTCGCGGCCGTCGGCACCCTGGTCTGGGAGAGCGGCCAGCCATACCTCGTCACCCCCGCTGGAAGGATCATCCTCGATGTCCCCGGCGCCCTGCCGCTGCCATCCGGCGCCACGCCCGACAGCGCGGGCGGCCAGGCCAGCCCCCAACTGGCGCTGCGGGTCATGGCCGCGGGCCAGTGGATGATCAGAAACGGACAGCTCGTACTATACGTGCGCTGGCTCCAGCCGTGGCCCGGCTAACCGCCTGGTCCCGCGGCGCCTCCACCGACATCAGATAAGCCACTCTAACCCGGCTTACCCTGCCATGATGCCCACAGGTATCGCTTGCCCCGCGGCTCATCGGGGTCGCCAAACTCCCCCAGCGTGCCGGGGCGGCCCAGGCCCAGCCTAGCTTGCGGTAAGCGGTTCGCCAAGGCCGGGCGCAGGGCTCCCCTGCCGGCCGTCGCCGTTGCCAGATGGCGCCGCGCCGTCACGCCCCTCGTAGCTCATGCGGTAGAGGCGGCTGTAGAGGCCATCGCGGGCCAGCAGCTCCTCGTGGGTGCCTATCTCCGCGACGCGGCCCTCCTCCAGAACCACCAGCCTGTCGGCGCTGCGGATGGTGGAGAGCCGGTGGGCGATTACGAAAGACGTCCGTCCCTTCAGCAAGCGGCTGAGAGCCTTCTGGATGACTGCTTCGGTGCTGCTGTCTACCTTGGCGGTCGCCTCGTCCAGGATGAGGATGCGAGGGTCTGCCACCACCGCGCGGGCGAAGCTGATAAGCTGGCGCTGCCCCACCGATAGGTTCTGGCCACGCTCCTGGAGGACGGTTTCGTACCCCTTGGCCAGCCTCACGATGAAGTCGTGGGCCCCCACGGCTTTAGCCGCCTCCACTATCTCTTCGTCGGTAGCGTCCAAGCGCCCATAGCGGATGTTCTCTTTAACCGTGCCCGAGAAAAGGAAGGCATCCTGGAGGACCATGCCCACGCGGCGGGCCAGGGAGCTGAGCTTGATGTTCCGCACGTCGTGGCCGTCGATGAGGATGCGCCCCTGGGCCGCATCATAGAAGCGGCACACCAATGAAGTGACGGTAGTCTTCCCGCTGCCGGTGGGGCCGACCAGCGCTATGGTCTCCCCCGGCGACACCTCCAGGTTGAAGTCGTGCAGCACCTCCAGGCCCGGCAGGTAGCTGTGGTGGACATGCTCGAAGGACACCGCGCCTTTGATGTCCGCCAGCTCCACGGCGTCGGGCGCATCCACAATCTGGGGCTTGGTGTCGAGCACCTCGAAGATGCGCTGGCCGCCGGCCATGGCGCGCTGGAGCTGGGCGTACTGCATGACCAGGGTGCGGATGGGCTCGAAGAAACGCTGGACGAAGACCACGAAGGTGACCAC